>CAIUDO010000359.1 GCA_903897935.1 uncultured Pseudomonadota bacterium | reverse complement strand
GCACCTCTCGTTCCGAAACGGGGTCACCCTGTCGGTGCAATGGGGTCGCGGAAACTACTGCGACGAGGGTCTTACGTGCTGCGAGGTGATGCGTGAGCGCGCCGGCGTCGCCGAGGAAGATGCTCGCCGGGTTGACGTTGTAGACCAGGAAGCCGAGGGTCGCCCCCAACAACGACGCGAGCAGCACCATCGCGAGCGCGTTGCCCTCGACGACCGACATCACCAGCAGCGCCCCGGTCGCCAACGCGACGACCGCGCCCGCCAGGCCGTCGAGCCCGTCGATGAGGTTCACCGCGTTGGTGACCAGCACGACCCAGCCCACCGTCGCGACGACCGACAGCGCGCCGAAGTGCACCACGCCGAACAGCGGCACCCGGATCGCGTCGATCGTGACGCCGACCGACCACGCGAGCAAGCCCGCGCCGACCTGCGCCAACAGCTTGACCCACGCCGGCAAGCCGCGCAGGTCGTCGATCAGCCCGACCGCGCCCAGCAACGACACCCCACCGGACATCGCGAGCAGCAGCGGGCGATCGTCGAGCAACAACGCGGAAATGTCGTTCCGGTAGAACCCGAGGCCGAGCAGCGGCGCCAAGAAGCCGCACACGACGCCAACGCCCCCGAGCCGAGGGATAGGCGCCTTGTGCACCTTACGCCCGCCGGGCCCGTCGGTGAGCCCGAGCCGGAGCGCGCCGTCACGCACGAGTCGGGTGACCACGAACGCAACGAGGAAGCTCGCGCACAACGCGAGCACTAACGTGCGCATGAAGACAACCGTCCGCCGGATTCACCGTGCCGCGCGCTCGTCGTTCTCGCCATAGGCGCTGCCATATTCCCCGTAGCCATACCCGTAGCCGTATCCGTACCCGTAGTAGCGCCCCGCCCCGTGCTCGAGCTTGTTGACGACCGCGCCGACCACCCGCGCGCCCACCGACTTCAGGCGATCGGTGGCGTCCGCGGCGAGCCGCCGCCCGGTGCGCCGCGCTTCGACCACGAAGATCGCCCCGTCGACCAGCGTGCTCAGCACGAGCGCGTCGCCGACCACCGCGACCGGCGGGCTGTCCATGATGATCAGGTCGTACCGCGCGCCGAGCGCCGCCAGCACGGCCTCGATGCGAGCTGGATCGAGGATTTGACCAGGATTTTCGAGCCCAGTTCCCGCCGGGAGCACGTCCAGGCCGGGAACCGCGGTCGGGACGATCAGGGCGCTCGGGTCCGCGCCCGCGCTCAGCACCTGGACGAGCCCGTCGTGGTTCTCGAGGCCGAACAGCGTGTGCAGCGTCGGCCGCCGCATATCGGCGTCGATCGCGAGCACCCGCTGACCCGCCATCGCCATGATCACGGACAGGTTGGCGGTCACGAACGACTTGCCTTCGCGCGGCACCGCGCTCGTGACCAACAAGCGACGGGGCGCGCGGTTGGGGAAGCTGAACTGAACTGCAGTGCGCACCAACCGGAGCGCCTCTGCCGCCGCGGATCGCGGGGCGACCTGACCGACGAGCTGACGCACCGACTCGGGGGCGTCCGGCGCCGGGAGCACACGGCCCATCGCGCCCAAGAACGGCACCCCGACCGTGTCTTCGATGTCCTCCTTCGAGCGCACGCTGTCGTCGAAGTACTCGGCGCCGAGGACCAACAAACACCCGCCGATCAAGCCCACGAACACGCCGATCGCCAGCGCGTACACCACCTGGGGACGGACCGGCTGGAAGCCCGGGCGGGCCTCGTCTACGAGGTGCAGGTTGTTGATCGGCAGCACCTTGGCGAGCCCGACCTCGGCGAGGCGGGTGTCGAGATCGGTGTAGAACTGCTTGTTGCGCTCCATCTCGGATCGCAAGAACTTCAGCTCGATCATCTTCTTGCCGAGCGCCGCGACCTCGTCTTCGACCCGCGCGAGGTCGGTCGCCAGCGCGCGCTCTTCGTCGACGACCATCTGAAGGGACGCGCGCCGCGCGGTGACGAGCTGGTCCACCTGCTCAGCGAGCTGCGCTTCGAGCGCCGCGACCTCCTCGTTCGCGCGCTGGACCCTCGGCATTCCGTCGAGGTACCGCGACTCCAACGCGGCGCGCTCCTGCTTCGAACGCTCGAGCCGGGCCAAGGTGTCGCGCAGGACGGTGGACGAGTCGACGTGGGTGTGCGCGACCGCCTCCGCCCCTTGGGTACGCCGCAACGCCACCAACGAGCCCACCTCGGCCTCGAGCTGCAATCGACGGGTGTGCGCGTCGCTCCACGCGGACTGCAAGCGGTCGAGCGACGCCAGCGCGCCGTTCTCCCCCTCGACCTGGTCGCCCACCAACCCGTTCTCTTGCTTGAACTTCTCGATCCGCTGATCCGACTCGTACTGCTTGCCCCGGTAGACCTCTTGTTGCTCCCGCAGCCAGTCGAGCGCCTGCCCTGACGCGTCGAGCGCGCGCTCCACGTTCAGGTCGATGTAGGCCTGGGCGATCGCGTTCGCGATCAGGGCGCCCCGATCGGGCTCGGTGTCTTCGAACACGATGCGAACCAGGTGGGTCTCGTTCTCCGGCACGACGGCGAGGCCGCCCTGGAGCACGCCCAACGAATCCTCGCCGAGATCGACGCCTTGTTCCTCGACGAGCCGCCGAGCCGCCTCTTCGAGGACGGCGCGGCTCTGGATGATCCGATACTGCGTACGGTAGTACCGGTCGACGTCCCAGTGGGTCACGCCGAGCGGGTTGACCGCGTCGACGTCGAGCACCATCGGGGCGTTGGGGTCAATCTCGACGGTCGCCGCAGCCTGGTAGTACCGCGTCGCCGTGGCCAGGTGGACCAACACCACGATCAGCGACAAGCCGAGGAAACCGGCTGCCAAACGCCAACGTTTGACCAACACCTGCCAGAGCAGGACGACGGCGCTCTCGGCGGGCTCGCGGGGGATCACGGTCAGTCACACGCCCGGAGGGCGGCGACGACGGGGGGATCTTCGATCGGGAGCACCGCGCCGCCCGGCCACACGATGCGCGCGGCGTCCCACTGCTCGTTGCGCTGCAGCACCTGGGTGACCTCTTCGGCCATGATCCCGGCGATCCAAACCCGAACGGTCGCGGTGACCTCGGCGTCCCCGTGATCGTCGAAGTAGTGCACCGCGACGATGTACTCGCCATCCACCGGAATCGCGATCACGATGTTCTCCGGGCCGTACCCGGCGTAGTCGTCGAGGTCGAGGATCGGATCGTCGTCGGGCCCAGACGCGCCCCAGTTCGGGCTCGGGTTGCAGTACGAACAGTCCTCCGGCTCGTCGAACAGTGACGAGCCGTCTTGCCGCAGGTGCAGGTCCAAGTCGGCGTTCGGCGTGTTCCACAGCAGCTCGACGTGGATGAGATCGGGCGGCACCGCGTCGATCTCACAGCGCGCCGGGGCGCTCCGCACACCGAGCTCGTTCGTCACCGCGAGCTG
>CAIUDO010000358.1 GCA_903897935.1 uncultured Pseudomonadota bacterium | reverse complement strand
GGTGTCGGCGTCGGTGTCGGTGTCCGCGTCGGCGTCGGCGTCGGCGTCGGCGTCGGCGTCGGCGTCGGCGTCGGCGTCGGCGTCGGTGGGCGTAGGCGGCGCGCGCACCTCCGCGGAGTCTTTGGACGCGCACGCGACGGCGAGCAGCAGCAGCAGCACGGGGACCTCTCCGGCCCGCGTTATCATCGCGCGCCCCCGTCAAGCGCTGTCCGCCCCGCCAAGGTGCGCGCCACTTTGTCGGCGGCTATGGCGACGCCGATGCAACTCGGCACGACGATCACGCTCGACGCCTACCGCGCCCTCGACGCCGCCGATCTCGAGTCGCTGTACGTGGCGCGAGGCCCCGACGCGATCGACCTCGCGCAGCGCGTTCGAGCGCGGTTCGGCAATGGGCGCATCGCAGTGAACGGCCCGGCAGGTGTCGGCAAGACCACTGAGCTCTCGCGTGCGGCGGCCGACCTGGCGACCACGCACACGGTGCTGTCGGTTGCGGTCGACCAGATGATGGACGTCACTGCCGGCAGGCCCGCGGATATGTATGCGGCCTTGGACGAGCACCTTGTTGGTCGCCTGAAGGCAATCGGGCAATCCAACCAGGGTCCGCGGCTGGCGCTGTTGATGGGCGCGACCGGTGTGAGCCTTGCGGAGGCCCTGGACGTGTGCGCGGACCGATTGCGGCTCATCCAGTCGGGCGGTACGCCCGTCGTCGTTCTCGCGGACGGCTTCGAGAAGGCCGCGGACCCGAACCACGCGCGCGAGCTGATTCATGCCTTGCTCGACCTATGCGAGCGCGCCGATGCAGCCTGCGTCGTGGTGTTGTCGCCGACCGCGGTGATCGGCCCGCTGGCCTCCCAGTTGGTGCAGCGGGTCAAGCTCGTCGAGATGCGCGCTGTGGGCTTCTCCGGCCCCGGTGACCCAATGGAGACCATCGTGCCGTTCATGCGCGACCTGCTCACGCGGCGCGTTGGACCGTGGCCGCCGCCGATGGACTCGATCGTGGGGTACGCCGCCCGTTCGAGCGGTGGCCTCCCGCGCGTGTTCCTGCAGCTGATGTCCGACACCCTGGCGTACGCGAAGCTCCGTGGGCACGAATGGCCAACGACGGAGGATCTCGCCGAGGCGGTCGCCGACCACCAGGACTCTTTGCGCTACCTGCTCGACAAAGGAGACGTCGAGGTGCTCGCGGCGGCGGCGGCGGGCAGCAGGGACGTCGACGCGGGCACGCTCGCACGGCTCGTCGCCAACGGGTACCTACTCAGCGGCGGCCGCGGGCACTCCCAGGCTTATTACGTGCACCCGTTGGTGCGAGCGCTGCTTCCGCCATGAGCCGGGGTCATGGGGGCGCAGGTACCCTGTGGTCCAAGATCGTGGGCGGGCGAGGCCCGTTGTGCGTGGTTGTGTACGCGGACCCTGCGCGCCGCCCTGTCCGAACACGCAGACGCGCGAACGCCGCGCGGGCACCCCGCCGTCGCGTTGCGCGGCCTTGATCACCTCGATGGCGCCATGCTCACCTTCGTGGTCTGTGTCCAGAAGCGCTCGAACGCGCTGCTCGCGTACAGCATCGGACTCACGGGAACCGCGGACGGGCGCCCGTGGGCGGCGCGGTTCGACCTCACGGACGCGCCGGCTGGCGCGGGCCCGTGCGGCCACCCGCTGCTCCACCTCCATCTGGGCGACCCGGAGGCTCGTCTCCAGGCGAGAGCCCCGGCGCAGCACCTGTCGCCGGCCGAAGCGCTGGATTGGCTGCTCGCGACCGTTGACCCTGCGCTGGAGCCGCGGAGCTGACCGGGTCGGTCAAAACGCGCGGCGACCGAGCGCGCGGCGGGCCAGCTTGTAGATCTCGAGGGACAACGCGGGCACGAGGCCGACCCCGAACGCGAGCGCGAGCTGCGCGGCCGTGAGCGGCACCACGTCGAGCAGCGCGCGCACCGGGGCGAACGCGTACAACAGCACCTGGAGCGCCGCCGACCCGAGCACCACCGCGAGCAGCATCGGGTTGCCGAGGCCGCCGGCGCCGACCGCCGACCGCGTCGCGCTGCGCGCGGCGAGCGCGCGGGCGAGCTCGCCGAACACCAACGTCGTGAACGCCATCGTGCGCGCGACCTCGGGCCCGTGCTCGGACATCGCCGCGTACACCCCGAGCGTGCACGCTGCCTGCACGAGGCCGGTGCCGACGATCACCGGCGCCTGCGGGCGCCCGATGATCGGCTGCTTGGGGTCGCGAGGTGGGCGCGCCATCGTGTCGGGGTCCGGCGGGTCCATCACGAGCGCGAGCGCCGGCAGGCCGTCGGTGACGAGGTTCACCCACAGCAGGTGGATCGGCATCAGCGGCGCCGGCGCCCCGACCGCGACCGCGAGCAACATCACGACCAGCTCGGCGAGGTTGCCCGACAGCAGGTAGACCAGGGCCTTGCGGATGTTGTCGAAGATCGCGCGCCCCTCGCGCACGCCGGCGACGATGCTCGCGAAGTTGTCGTCGGCGAGCACGACGCTGGCGGCCTCCCGCGTGACCTCGGTGCCCGCCACCCCCATCGCGACGCCGACGTGGGCCTCGCGGATCGCGGGCGCGTCGTTGACGCCGTCGCCAGTCATCGCGACGATCGCGCCCTGCTCCTTGAGCGCGCGCACGAGCCGTAGCTTGTCCTCCGGGGTGGCGCGCGCGTGCACCCGGCCCTGGCCCACGATGCCGAGCTCAGCGGCGATCGCGCGCGCGGTGACCGGGTGGTCCCCGGTGACCATGACCACCTCGATCCCGCCCGCGTGCGCCTCGGCCACCGCCTGGATCGCCTCCGGGCGCGGCGGATCGGCGAGCCCGACCAGCCCGACCAGCACGAGCGGGCCGTCGACCGGGCCACGCGCGACCGCGAGCACCCGCAGGCCACGCGCCGCGAGCGCGTCAGTGGCCTCACGCCCCGCCGCGACCGCGCCCACCGCCGGCAACACCACCTCGGGCGCCCCCTTGACGTACCGCACCCCGTCGGCACGATCGACGGTCATGCGCCGGGTCGTGGCGTCGAACGGCTCGACCCGCGCGCGCGGCGCGGCGCGCTCGATCTCCTCGCGCTCGATCCGGTGCTCGCGCGCGGCGACCAACAGGGCCACCTCGGTGGGGTCGCCGCTCGACGTGCCGTCGGTGTGCAGCTCGGCGTCTACGCACGCGGCGGCGGCGGCGAGCACGGCGGCGTCGTCGGCGCCCGGCGACGCCCACACCTCCCGGACCGCCATCACGCCGGTGGTGAGCGTGCCTGTCTTGTCGGTGCAGATCGTGGTGGTCGCCCCGAGCGTCTCGACGGCGGGCAAGCGGCGCACGAGCACGTGGCGGGCGGCCATCCGCTGCACCCCGACCGCGAGCGCGATCGTAACGATCGCCGGCAGCCCCTCCGGGACGGCGGCGACCGCCAACGAGACCGCGACCATCACGACGTCGAGCCAGGGATCACCGCGGACCAACCCGAGGCCGGCGGTCACCACGACGACGAGCCCGCACGCGGCGACGAGCACCCGCCCGACCGTCGCGAGCTGACGCTCGAGCGGCGTCTTGCCTGGGTCGGCCGCCGCGAGCAGCGTCGCGATGCGCCCCATCTCCGTGCCCATGCCGGTCGCGAAGACCACGGCGTCGCCGGTGCCGGAAGCGACCGCAGTGCCGAAGAACACCCGATCGGCGCGCTCCGCGAGCGGCGCGTCGTCGGGCACCGGGTTTGGCGACTTCCGCGCCGGCAGGCTCTCTCCCGTCAACAGCGCCTCGATCACGCGCAGGTCGTGGGCCTGCACCACCCGCGCGTCCGCCGCGACGACGTCGCCCGACTCGAGCACCAGCAGGTCGCCGCGCACGACGTCGGCAGCCGGCAGCGTCGTCACCGCGCCGTCCCGGCGGACCCGGGCGCGCGGCGCCGTCCGGTCCTGGAGCGCGCGCAGCGCCCGTTCAGCGCGATACTCCTGCACAAAGCCGACCGTCACGTTGAGGATGACGATGACGGCGATCGCGACGGTGTCGGTGGCGTCGCCGAGCGCGCCGGTGAGCACACCAGCCGCGGCGAGCAGCGCGACCATCGGGTTGGCGAGCTGGCCGACCAGCAAGCGCAGCGGGGACGGCGGCGCCGCGACCACGAGCGCGTTCGGGCCCTCCGCGGCGAGGCGCCGCGACGCCTCGAGCTGGGTCAGGCCGCTGGCGGGCTCCGTCATGGACCGAGGACTTTGGCTCCGCACGCGTTGGCGATGTCCTGGACGGCGAGCGTGCCGGCTTGCTTACGGACCGCCTTCACGTCCGGCAGGCCGCCGCCCGGATCCGACTGCCACACGTAGGTGACGCGGGTGTTGGCGCCATCGGCCGCGAACCGCCACTCCCCGTCGAGCCAGGTGAGGCGGACGACGCCGCTCTCTTCCGGCGCTGAGGCGTGCGTGATCGGCGTCCACGCGAAGACGGTGGTGCCGTCTTCTTGGACGGTCTTGACGAAGCGCGCGACGTAGTCGCGGTCCGACAGCGGGAACGGGTAGTCCATGACGACGTGCAGCACGTCGGGCTCGAGGCGGGCGACCTTCCCGATGGCGCCCATCTTGGAGACGTGCTGGTCGAGGGCGGCGAACGTGGCGACCGCGGTCTCGACCGGCGCGCTGATGATCCCGGTAGACCGGCAATACGGTGACGTGCCCACCGTGGTGCACTCGATCTTGACGGGGCTCGATTGGAGCGGCGACCAGACGGCGTCGGCGCCAGGGACGGCGGCGTGAGCGACAGCGAGGAAGAGCAGCACGGGTCCTCCGGAGGGGCGTGGGGTATTCCGTTCAGGGCGGGAGCGGCACCGCTGACGGCGCGGGCGGCCGCCTGTTCGTCACGAAAGCGCTCGAATCAGCCTGTTGCGTCGAGGAGGGGCGGTGGTCATCGTGGTCGGCAGCGGGGTGTTCGGGGCGACAGCGGCGTGGGAGCTCGCGCGGCGAGGGTACGCCGTTCGTTTGTTTGAAGCTGGTGATCCGCCGCGTCCAGAGGCGGCGTCGACGGACATCAGCAAGCTCGTGCGGGCCGACTACGGCGTCGACGGGTTTCATCGGGAGATGATGGAGCGCGCGCTGCCTCGGTGGTCGGAGTGGAACGCGGCGTTCACCCAGCCACGTTTTCACCGCACCGGCTTGTTGTTGTTGGCCGCGCGGTGGGCGAAGGGCTGCTTCGAGTTCGACAGCTTCGCGGCGTTGTCCGGGCACGGCCACCCGGTGACGCGTAAGCCGGCCCCGTCCGCGTGGCGGGGGTTCCCGTACGCGTACGTGAGCGAGGCGGCGGGCTGGGTCGAGAGCGGCGCGGTCGTGTCGGAGGTGTTGGCGTTGGCCGAGCGGGACGGCGTCGAGGTCCGGTCGCGCAGCGTGGTCTCGCGCGTGGTGGTGTCCGAGGGTCGCGCGGTCGGGGTCGAGGTGGACGGCGTCGAGGTGCCCGCCGAGGCCGTCATCGTCGCGGGGGGCGCCTGGACCACGCGCCTGCTGCCGGAGCTCGCCGATCGTATGCACGCCATCGGCCAGATCGCGCTGCACTTCGCACCGGAGCAGGCCGACCGGTTCGCGAGCCCGCGGTTCTTGCCGTGGTGCGCCGACATCGCCAACTCCGGCTTCTACGGCTTCCCCGCGACCGCGGAGGGCGTCGTCAAGGTGGCGCGACACGGCGCTGGGGTGCCGGTCGATCCCGACGTCGGGCAGGCGCTCGGCCCGGAGGTCGACGCGCCGTTCCGGTCGTTCTTCGCGCGCCACCTTCCCGCGCTCGCCGACGCGCCGGTGGTGCTGCGCCGCTCGTGCCCGTACAACGACACCTTCGACGGGCGCTTCTTCATCGACCGCCACCCGACGATCGCGGGGCTCGTGGTGAGCAGCGGCGGGTCGGGGCACGCCTTCAAGTTCGCGCCGCTGCTCGGCGCTTTGGCGGCGGACGCCCTGGAGGGCCGAACCTTGCCCGAGCTCGCGTGGCGCCCGCGCACCAAGGCCACGCGCGAGGCCGCGCGCGCCCGCACGTGACGCTCACCCCAGGTCGACGCTCAGCGGCTGGCCCGCCTCCAGCTTGAGCACGCCCCGGGGGCACACGTGGGCGCACATACCGCACCCGACGCACGACGCCCGGGTGAAGCTCTCGTTGTTCTGCGCGTACGCCCGCACGTCGATGCCCATCTCGCAGTACGTCGTGCAGTTGCCGCACGAGATGCACATGTCGGGCTTGACCCGGATGCGAAAACGACCGGCCTTCTGCGTCAGCCCGAGCAACGCCGCCATCGGGCAGAAGTTGCGGCACCACACCCGCGGCCCGAGGATCGGGTACAGACCCGTCCCGACGACGCCGGCCAGGATCGAGCCGAACACGAACCCGTACCCCTGCTTCATCTCGTCGGCGATCCCAGCGACCGCGGTCCCGCCGACGGTCTGGCCGAGCACGACCATCAGCGTCGTCACCACCGCGATGACCAACGACGCGTGGATCGCCACCTTCTCGAACCGCCACGACGCCGTCGAGGTAGGCGTGAGGTGGCGCCACGGGTCGCCGAACGTGTTCGCGAGCGCGCCGCACCCGCACACCCATGAGCAGTACCACCGCTTGCCGAACAGCAACGACGCCGCCGGAGCGAGGACCAGCGCCCCAAAGACTGCCCACACCGCCATGTATCCGGGGAGGGCCTGCAACGTGTGCGGGTAGAGCGCGTCGTACTTGAGCGGCCAGAAGTACGAGAAGTAGTACTCGGGCTGCTCGAACCACGGCATGACGTACGGCAGCGCGAACCCGAGGATCACCTGGATCGACACGTTCACGGCGAGGCGAACCTGGTGGTATCGGCTCGTCCCGTGGCGGCGCAGCATGTAGGCCGCGCCGCCAATCATGCCGATCGAATACAGACCCCCGTACAAGAACCACTTGTTGCGCAGGCCCAGCGCCTCGGCGACCGGCGACAGCCACTCGGTCCAGTACAACACACAGTAGAACGCGATCAGGGCCACGCTGATCAGCACGCCCGTTACGCCGCGGTTGCGCCACGGCTCGCGGTACGTCGTCATCAGACCGGCTTGTGCTTGCAGGTGCATACGATCCTCAGGGGCGCCGGTCGTTCGGCACGACCAACGGGAGGACGAATTCGGTGTCGAACGCGGCCTGACGCAGGTGATCGACGACGTACCGCACGGGGCGGCCCTCTTCGATCCAGCGCGCGCACACGCTGTGATCCCACCGGCGGCCCAAGAAGTTGAAGCCCACGACGCGCCCCTCGCGGTGCGCGATCCGGGTGCTGCTGCGCACCGCGCCCGCCTCTTCGAACCGCCACATGTCGCCGTCGAGCTGGCCGGCGGTGGTGTACTCGATGTCCATCAGCTTGGCGGAATTGTACCAGGTGCCGCGGGCGTAGGGCGCCGGAGCGCCGGGCGAGCTGGCGTTTCGCCCGGCGAGCCGGCCCTGGGCGCGCGCGGTGTACCACAGGGGCTCGGTGCGGTGCGATCCGTCGGGCATCGGCACGCTGGCGGCGTCCCCGCACGCCCACACGTCGTCGACCGCGGTGCGCAGCGACGCGTCGACGAGCAGCCCGCCGCCGCGATCGGTGGGCACGACCCCGCCGAGCCACGCGGTGTTCGGCACCACCCCGATGGCGACGACCACGAGATCGGCCTCGATCGTGCCCTTGTTCGTCACGACGCGCTCGACCCCGCCGGGGCCGCCTTCGAGCGCCGACACCTCGGTCCCGGTGCGCGCGTCGACGCCGTGCGCGCGCAGCTCGTCGGCGACCCACCCAGCTTCTTGCGCGTCGAGCGCGATCGGCCAGAACCAGTCGTCGCGGATGAGGAAGGTCGGGCGACGACCGAGCGCGAGCATCGCCTCGACGACCTCGACGCCGATCAGACCGCCGCCGATGACGACGGGCCGCTCGGCGCGGCGGCCGCGCGCTTGGGCCGCCGACCGGCGACGCCGGTACGGGCTGTCCGACGCGCCGGAGGTGAGGTGCGCCCACTCGTTGGGCGGTCGATCCGTCGTCTTCGGCGGGGCGATCTCCTCTTCGAGCCACGCGAGGTCCTGGAGGGTGACGAAGCTGCCGACGCCGGGCAGGTCGGAGCCGGGCCACGGTGCCGGGCGAGCGCGCGAGCCAGGGGCAAGGATCAACCGGTCGTACGGAAGGGGATCGGCGCCAGCGAGCAGCAACAGGCGCCGCGCGGGGTCGAGGCCGATCGCGCGCGCGCGCACGCGGACGAGCCCGAGGCGCGCGTAGGCGTCGCGCTCGAGCGGCTCGGTGGCGGCGTGGGAGAGCTGGCCCGACAGCACGTACATCAGCGCGGTCCGGCTGAAGAAGTGGTCCGACTCTTCGCTCACGACGCTGATCGCCGCGGTCGGGAGCTGGCGACGCGCCGCTTGCGCCGCCTCCATCCCAGCGACGCCGTTCCCGACGACCACGATCCGCATCCGTCCTCCAGCGCGCCCACCTATGCCCGAGCGGGCTCCGTGGTTGCGCGGCGCGCGAAGGTTAGTCGGGCGGCCTCGGAGGGCACATGCACGTTGGCCGCACACCCGAAGGCGCGTTCGCGTTGCCCATCGACAGCCTCGTCCAGCACGCCGTGTGCTTCGGCGCGACGGGCTCCGGCAAGACCGGCATGTGCGTGGTGGTGCTCGAGGAGGTCGCGAGCGCGGGTGTGCCGTGCATCGTGATCGACCCGAAGGGGGACCTCGCCAACCTCGCGCTGCGGTTCGCGGACCCGACCGCGTCCGACCTCGAGCCGTGGGTCGATCCGGGGCTGGCGCGCCGCGAGGGCACCGACACCATCGGCCTCGCCGGGCAGGTCGTCGCCCGGATGCGCGACGGGTGGGCCTCCGACGGGGTGTCGCCCGAGCGCCGCCGGGCGTGGGCGGACCGGGTGGCGGTGTCGGTGTGGACGCCGGGCAGCCGGGTCGCGCCGGTCGACGTCTTGGGCTCGTTGCTCGGCGCGGGCGCCCCCGACGACGCCGACGACGCTGCGTCCGCCGCGTCCGGCTTGTTGTTGTTGCTCGGGCACACCGGCGACCCGGTGTCCGACCCGGTGCACGTGGTCCTCACCCACCTGCTGTTGACGTTGCGTCGCGTCGGCGCCGCGGACCTCGGGGCGCTCATCACCGGGTTCGTCGATCCGCCGTTCGACAAGGTCGGCGTGTTCCCCGTCGAGACGTTCTTGCCACGCGACCGGCGGATGGCGCTCGCGATCCGCATGAACGCGGTGCTCGCGGCGCCGGGGTTCGAGGTCTGGTCGGCGGGGGCGCCGCTCGACGTCGCCGCGCTGCTGGAGCCGTCCGGCCCGCGCGCGCCGATGCACGTCTTCTCGTTGGCCCACCTCGGCGAGGCGGAGCGCCAGTGGTTCGTGGCGTCGTTGTTGAGCCGCGTCCTCGCGTGGTCGCGCGGGCTCGCCGGTACGAGCGCGCTGCGGGCGCTGGTGTACCTGGACGAGGCGTTCGGGTACGCGCCCCCGCACCCGGCTGAGCCCCCGTCGAAGAAGCCCCTGATGACGCTGATGAAGCAGGCGCGCTCGGTGGGGGTCGGGGTGATGCTCGCCACCCAGAACCCGGTCGACCTCGACTACAAGCTGACCGCGAACGCCGCGACCTGGCTCGTCGGGCAGCTGCGTACGGATCAGGACCGCGACCGGGTGCTCGACGGGCTGTCGGGGGTGGGTGGGGCGCGGTCGGAGCTGGCGGTCGCGCTCGCGGGGTTGCCGAAGCGGAGCTTCTTGGTGCGTGCGGGCGGCGCGTCGACGGCGAGCGTGGTGCGGTCTCGGTTCGCGATGTCGTTGTTACGCGGCCCGATGACGGAGGCCGAGCTTGGGCGGCTGCCCCGGGTGGCTCCCTCCGCCCCCCCGCCGCTCGGGGCACCACCCTCCGCTCCCTCGGGCCCCCCCCCTGGCTTTACGCCCCACCCCCCCGTCGCGCCGAGGGGCTACGCGTTCGCGTTCTTGCGGCCCGAGGTCGCGATGTCGCGGCGCGTGCGAGAGGCGCTCGCGCTGTCCCCAGGCGGCGCTCTGGGTCAGACGCTGTGGTTGCCCTCGATCTACCTGCGGCTGCGGCTGCGCTTCGACGAAGGGAAGGACTTCCTCGACGAGCGCGACGACCACCGGATCTTGTTCCCGCTCGACGCCGATCCGCCGCCGCGCTTGGGCGATCCGGAGTTTCGGCCGAGCGATCTGGCGTCGTCGCCGCTGCCCGGGTTCTACGCCCCGTTGCCGCGCCACCTCGACGAGGCGCGGGAGCTCGACCGGCTCCAGCGCGTCGTCTCCGACGAGGTGCAGCGGGGGGAGACCACGCGCATGTTCACGCACAAAGAGCTCAAGCTGTCGAGCCGCGCTGGCGAGACGCTCGAAGCGTTCACGGCCCGGGTGCGCGCCGCCGTCGAGGACCGGATCGACGCCGAGGCGCGCGCGATCAAGGCGCGCGTCGAGAAGGACGTCGAGCGGCTCGAAACAAAGCGCACGCGGCTCGAGCGGGACCTGCCGTCGCTCAAGACGCAGGCGGGGGCCACGTTGACGACTGAGGTGGTGTCGGCGGGGGAGATGGTGTTCGGGCTGTTCTTCGGTCGCAAGCGCAGCTTGACGACGGCGGTGGTGCGGCGGAAGGCCACCCAGGCGGCGCAGGACCGGGTGTCGAAGGTGGAGGACGAGATCACTGCGTTGAATCGAGAGATCTACGACCTCGAGGCGAAGATCGAGGACGAGCTGGTGATCGTGCGGGCGAAGCACGAGCGCCTGCTCGACGTGGTCGAAGAGAAGGCGGTTGGGCTCGAGCGGGACGACGTGCGGATCGACGAGTTGACGATCGTGTGGGTGCCGTTGCATCGCGACTTCTGACGCCCCTGGAGGGACGAGCCGTTCAGGCCCGACGTACCAACCACAGAGGCACAGAGCTCCCAGAGGATCCAATCACCACAGAGGAGCCAAGGATGGCCGTTCGTCCTGCCACATGCTCCTCCAGACCGTCGTGCTCCTCTGTGCCCTCTGTGACTCTGTGGTTCGTTTCCTGGGCCTTGCACGCCGGCGACGGCCAAGCCCTGCGCACGCGACGTAGGTCTGCAGCTGCCCTGGGTGGCTCCCTCGGCCCCCGGTGGGACGAGCCCTTCAGACCCGACGTACCAACCACAGAGGCACAGAGCTCCCAGAGGATCCAATCACCACAGAGGAGCCAAGAAAGGCCGAAAGGCCGTTCGTCCTGCCACATGCTCCTCTAGACCGTCGTGCTCCTACCCTCTGTGACTCTGTGGTTCGTTTCCTGGGCCTTGTACGCTGGCGACGGCCAAGCCCTGCGCACGCGACGTAGGTCTGCAGCTGCCCTGGGTGGCTCCCTCGGCCCCTGGAGGGACGAGCCGTTCAGGCCCGACGTACCAACCACAAGGCACAGAGCACCCAGAGGATCGAATTACCACAGAGGAGCCAAGAAGGGCGGTTGGTCCTGCGTCAGCCGCGCCCGCGCTGCGCGTAGTGGCGGTGCACGTCGAACGGTGGCTCCCCGTGCAACCGGATGTAGGTTCCGTCGCTCCGAAGCTGCCGCGTACGCCGATTGTCGCGCAGGTAGTTCGTGAGCAGGTCGTGGCGCACCCGGCTCGCCAGCTCCGGATCCCGCACGGGCACCAACACCTCCATCCGGCGGTGCAGGTTCCGATCCATGAGGTCGGCCGAGCCGATGAGCACCTCCGGCTCACCCCCGTTCTCGAACCAATACACCCGGCTGTGCTCGAGGAACCGCCCCACCACCGACCGCACCTCGATCGTCTCGGATAAGCCGGGCACGCCCGGCACGAGGCAACAGATGCCGCGCACGAGCAGGTCCACCCGCACCCCCGCCTGACTGGCGGCGTACAGCTCCCGGATCACGCGCGGCTCGGTGACGCCGTTACACTTGAAGATGAGCCGCGCCGGGCGACCCTGGGCGGCGTGGGCGGCCTCGCGACGGATGAGCTCGATGAACGGCCGGGACATGTGGCGCGGGGCGACGAGCAGTCGACGGTACGACGGCGGCAACGCGAACCCGGTGAGGCGGTTGAACACGTCGGCGACGTCGGCGGTGATCTCGGGATCCGACGTGAGCAGCCCGAGGTCCGTATAGATGCGCGACGTGACGTGGTTGTAGTTGCCGGTGCCG
>CAIUDO010000357.1 GCA_903897935.1 uncultured Pseudomonadota bacterium | reverse complement strand
TGCGGGGCGGGGACGGTCGGCTGACGGTCGCGGTGCTCGGCGGGATGGCGCAGCTCGGCCCGGCGCGGGAGGCGGCGCACGCGCGCGTCGGGCGCCGGCTGGTCGCGCTCGGGGTCGGGCGGGTGATCGGGGTCGGGGACGGCGGCGGCGAGATCGTCGCGGCGGCGCTCGCGGCCGGGCTCGATCCGGCGCACGCGGTGGTGGTCGGCGCTCCGGCCGACGCGGCGCCGATCATCGAGCAGTGGACCCGCTCCGGGGACCGCGTCTTGCTCAAGGCGAGCCGGTACGAGCGGCTGGAGCGCGTCGCGGAGGAGCTGTTCGGCGGGCTCGCGTCGGCCCGCTTGACCGTCGACCTGGACGCGGTGGTCGAGAACCTGCGCGCGATCCGGCGGGTGGTCGGCCGCGACGTCGGCGTGCTCGCGGTCGTGAAGTCGTTCGGCTACGGGCTCGACGGGGCGCGGATCGCGTCGGCGTTGCAGGCGGCTGGGGTGTCGTTCTTCTCGGTCGCGTACCCCGACGAAGGGGTGGCGCTGCGCGACGCCGGGGTGACGCGGCCGATCCTCGTCCACAACGTGCTCCCGCTCGAGGTCGGGAAGGTCGTCGGGCGCGGGTTGTCGGCCGAGGTGTGGTCCGAGGAGAGCATCATGGCCCTCGCGGCGGAGGCGGAGCGGCAGCAGCGCCCGGTGCGGGTGCACCTGAAGGTCGACTCCGGCATGGGGCGCGCGGGCTGCGTGCCGGGCGACGCCCCTCGGCTTGCGGCGTCCATCCGAGACAGCAGGTGGCTGCGGCTCGACGGCCTGATGACCCACTTCGCGTCGTCGGAGGATCCGGCCGCCGACGACGACACACGCGCGCAGATCGCGGTGTTCCGCGGCGCGCTCGCGGCCGTCACCGAGGTCGCGGGGCGGCCTCGGTGGGTCCACGCGTGTAATTCAGCCGCCATCGCCCGGTTCCCCGAGGCACACTTCGACATGGTGCGCGCCGGCCTCGGGTTGCTCGGGTACGTCCGCGTCGGGGGTGCGCCGCTCGAGGGGCAGCGGCCGGTGCTGCGCCTCGTGACCCGGGTGGTGTCGGTGCGCGAGCTGCCGCCTGGGCAGGCGGTCGGGTACAACGCGACGTGGTCGACCGGCGACGCGCCCGCGACCGTCGCGGTCGTCGCGCTCGGCTACGGCGACGGCTACCCGTGGTCGTTGTCGAACCGGGGGTGGATGGTGGTCCGGGGCGTGCGGTGCCCGGTGGTCGGGCGGGTGAGCATGGACGTCACCACGCTGGACGTGAGCGCGGCCCCAGGAGTGCGCGCTGGCGACGAGGTCGTCGTGTTCGGCCCGGGAGACGGCGAGCCCGAGCTCGAGCAGCTCGCGGCGGCGGCGGGCACGATCCCGTACGAGCTGCTCACGCGACTGACGAGCCGCGTGCGGCGGGTGTACCTGGGCTCTCGCTGACGCTACGGCGCGGAGCGGCCTGTGGCGCCCTCGAGCACGTCTTCGCACGCCGCCGTCTCGGCGAGCACGTTGTTGAGGCCCTCGTCGGTGCTGCAGTCGTCCGACTCGTACGCGTACTGCATGCACAAGAAGTACTGATCCTGGCCGAGGTAGGCGTTGCACGCGTCGAGCCCGCCGGACGGCTGCTGCCCGGCCGCGACGAGGCAGTCACCCATCGCGCGGATCCACCCCTGACACGCCGAGTTGTCGTTGGCGCCGTCCCCTTCGATCGTGCAGGCCGACGCGAGCGCCAGCGTGAAGCTCACGATCCAGACACGCATGACCACCCCCCGGCCGTTGTAGCCGCGCGTCGTGGCGTTCGCACCCCCGGTGACGTTAGGGGGCGGGCCCTCGGAGGTCGGGATGAGCGACGACGCGCTGCTGGAACGTCTGGACCGACTCGAAGCCGCGGTGAGCCGGCTCGCCCCTGCCGCTTCGCTCGCGCAGCGGTTGGAGGCGCCCGATGCGTCGCGCGCCCTCGACCAGATCCTCGCGCGCATGGACAGCATCGAGGCCACCGTGCGGGCGCTCGCCAATTTTGTCGCGCGCGCGCCGGTCCTCGCGGACATGGTCGCTGAGACGGCGGTCGAGCTGCAGCGTCGGGCCGACGCGAACGGCATCGACCTCGTCGCGCGCGCCGAAGCGGGCCTGAGGTTCGCCGAGGCCGCCACCGATCCGGCGCTGCTGAGCGCGCTCGGCGCGATGTCGGCGCACGCGCCGAAGGTGGTGCCCCTGGTCCACAAGGCGTCGTCACCCGAGGCGCTGGCCGCCGCGTCGGTGTTGCTGGACCACGCGGGCACCGCGGGCCGGCTGGCGGACCAGGCGATGGCGCCCGAGGCGGTCGCGGTCCTCGAGCTGCTGCTCGCGCACGCGGGCACCGCGGGTCGGCTCGCCGAGAAGGCGATGGCGCCCGAGGCGGTCGCGGCGGCCGAGTCGCTGATCGGGCACGCGGCCACGGCGTCCCGTCTGGCCGACAAGGCGATGGCGCCCGCGGCGGTCGCGGCGGCCGAGTCGTTGATCGGGCACGCCGCCACGGCGTCCCGTCTGGCGGACAAGGCCATGGCGCCGGCGGCGGTCGGCGTAGTGGAGAAGGTGCTCGATCGCGCCGGTTCGGCCGGCGTAGTCGTCGACAAGGCCACCAGCCCGGCGGCGCTCGCGGTCGCCGAGCGGCTGCTGTCGATGCTGGGCGAGGCTGAGCTCACCGCGCTGCTCGACGCCGGGCTCGACCGCCGCACGCTCGGCTTGCTCGCGGCCACGGCCAAGGCCGCCGCGGAGACGCGGGGGGGCGGCGCCCCGGAGCCGCTCGGCCCGTTCGGCACGCTGCGGGCCCTGTCCGATCCGGACGTCATGCGCGCGAGCGGCTTCTTGTTCGCGTTCGCCCGCGCGTTCGGCCGGTCGCTGGATCAGGTGCCCGCGCGCTGACCCCGCGGCGCACCGCCTCAGACGGCGGTCACGCCGGGATCACCAGCTTCGAACCTGCCGATCACGGCCAACACCGGCACACCGCGCCGCGCCGCTGCGTCGGTCAGGGCGGGCAAGGCCTCGGGCGCGATCGCGGCCAGCAACCCGCCCGACGTCTGCGCGTCGGCCAGCAGGAGCTGCGTCAGCGCGTCGACCGTCGGCGCAAAGGTGACCCGCGGCGCCGCGGACTCGAGGTTGGCCTTCGAGCCGCCCGGGATCGCGCCGCGCTCGGCGTGCGCGCGGGCCCCGTCGAGGATCGGGATCGCGGCGACGTCGATCCGCGCGCGGCACCCGCTCGCGTCGACCATCTCGAGCAGGTGCCCGAGCAGGCCGTACCCGGTGACGTCGGTGACGGCGTGTACGCTCGCTTCGACCTCGTGCAGCGCGTCTGCCGCGGCGCGGTTCAGGGTGGTCATGCTGCGCACCGCGGCCTCGATCTCGGCGTCGGACGCGAGCTCGCGCTTGATCGCGGTCGTGAGCACGCCGATGCCGAGCGGCTTCGTGAGCACGAGCAGGTCCCCCGGCCGCGCGCCGCCGTTGCGCCAGACGCGGTCCGGGTGGACGAGGCCGATCGCGACCATGCCGTACTTGGGCTCCGGATCGTCGATCGAGTGCCCGCCGAGGATGGGGATGCCGGCCTCGCGCGCGATCGTGTTGCCGCCTTCCAGGATCTGGCCGAGCAGCTCCATGGGCAACGTGCGGGCGGGGAACCCCACGAGGTTGAGCGCGAAGATCGGGGTGCCGCCCATCGCGTAGACGTCGGAGAGCGCGTTCGCGGCGGCGATCCTGCCGAAATCGTACGGGTCGTCAACGACGGGCGTGAAGAAGTCCGTGGTGCAGACGAGCGCCTTCTCCGCGTCGAGCCGGTAGACAGCGGCGTCGTCGCGGGTCTCGGTGCCCACCAACACGGCAGGGTCGACGAACGGGGCCACATGGCGCAGGACCTGCGCCAGCTCCGCGGGGCGGAGCTTACACGCTCACCCAGCGCCGTGGCTGTAGGTCGTCAGGCGCACGCGGTCAGGCATCGAACCTCCCGCGGTGGCATAACCGCGCCCAAGTGCGCCGCCGTTGCCAATTCCTGCCGCTTGGCTATCCCGCCACGGGGAGGCGCCCTGGACGACCTGAACCTGGCCCACGCGCTCGTCTTGCATCGTCCGTGGCGCATCCGCCGCGTGCTGACCGCGCTGCACCGCGCCGGCACGATCCGCGTGATGCCGACGGCGTGGCAGGTCGTGTGCGGCGTGCTCTACATGATCGCCCGCGTCGTGCTGCGACCCGAGACGGTCGGGCAGTCGTCGGTCGATCCGGCGCGCACGACCCCGCGCTCCCGGCTGTTGGCGATCCGGGCGGTGCGCGCGCCCGTGCTGCTGTTCACCGGGTGCATCGTGCCGTGGGACCTGACCGGGTTCGGAACGGCTCCAGCGACCCTCCGCCGCCACCTGCTCGGCGCGTACCACCCGTGGGACAACGCGATGTACGACCTCGCGGTCTTGTCGGTGTATCCAGGCGAGACGGCGCGGCTGCGGGAAGACGTCGCCGCGGTGGTCGCCGGCACCCACCCGCGCGCGGCGTGGCTGCGCGACCTCGTCGTCTACGAGGGCTACCACGAGCGGCTGCTCACGGTCGTCGATCGGGCGTTGGCGGGGGATCTCCGGGTGCGCGACGCGCCGTCGCCGCCGTCGGACGCGACCGTGTCTGGGTGGGCCGACTTCGTGACCTCGTTGCCGCCGACGCTGTCGGAGGCGCTCGGCGCGTGGCGCGCGGGCTCGTTCCGGTTGTCGCCATGACGCCGCTCCTGA
>CAIUDO010000356.1 GCA_903897935.1 uncultured Pseudomonadota bacterium | reverse complement strand
CGACTTCACCGTGTCGCGCACGCCGCCCTTACGCACCACCGAGTCCTTGACCTTGCCGAGGTCTTCCATGTACGCGCCGATGAGGCCGTCTTCCTCGAGGGTGGCGAGGCCGAACATGGCGCTGTCCTTGGTGTAGATGTACGCGTTGACGCCGTTGCTGCTCACATCCTCCACCTGCTTGTAGCCGTTGGCTTCGACCGCCGACTTCCAGGAGGTGTTGAGCGCGGACAGGCCGCCGTCGTACGACTCCCAGTACACCAACAGCTGGTCCGACGTGTTGGTCAGGATGGTGCTGCCACCCGCGGGCAGGTTCATCTCCTTCCAGGGAGAGACGAGCAGGTCGTTCTGCGTCTCGGTCGACTCGCCGGAGCACGCGAGGATGGAGAGGCCGAGCATGGTCGTCGCGAGGACGGTCCTGAGGGTCATGGGATTCCTTCCTGTTTTGTCGGCCCCCGCTTGGGGCGCGATGCTCGTCGATGCTATCGCCATCGCGTGTCGGCTTCCACCCTTCGTCGCCGGAAGCCCGGTCGCCCCCGTACGATCGAGGCCGCCCGCGCCGGGTTAGGGGCGGTCGCTCGGCGAGCGAGCAGCGAAGGAGGCGGCCGATGGGGCTGGATGGGGCTCGTGTTTGCGCGATCGTGCTGCTGCTGGTGTCGTGCGCGCCCGACGACGGGCCCGGTGGCCGTGTGCGTGGGCCCCCGACCGACTCCGGCGCGACGACCGCCGAGGAGACGGGCGCGGATCCCGACACCGCAGCCGAGACCAGCGACCCCGACCCCGACGAGACGGAGACCACCGACTCAGAGACGGAGGGCGACACGGCGAGCGAGAGCGAGTCCGGGTGCCCGTCTGGGATGGCGAACCTGGGCGCGTTCTGCATCGACCGCTGGGAGGCGCACCTCGTGGCGCACAGCCCGTACGAGGTGCCCGCGGACGACGTGGTCGCCGCCTCCGCCGAGGGCGTGGTGCCACAGGGCTACATCTCGGGCGACGTCGCGTCAGCGGCGTGCGAGCTTGCCGGGAAGCGCCTGTGCACCGTCGACGAGTGGATGTACGCCTGCGAAGGGGCAGAAGCGCGCACCTACCCCTACGGCGACGCGTACGATCCCAACGCCTGCAACGACACGCGACCGAGCCACCCGGTCCCCGACTATTGGGGCGACGACCCCGACATGTGGGACTCGGAGCACATGAACGACCCCGGCATCAACCAGCAGCCCGACACCGTCGACCCCGCCGGCGCGAACCCAGAGTGTGTCACCCCGGACGGCGTATACGACCTGCACGGGAACCTGCATGAGTGGGTCGACGACCCGGACGGGACGTTCAAGGGGGGGTTCTACGTCGACGCCGTCATCAACGGCGCCGGCTGCAGCTACACCACCACCGCGCACGGCTTCACGTACCACGACTACTCGACTGGGTTCCGCTGCTGCTGGTGACGCTACTGCGCCGTGGCCACCGGCGTCGGAGCGGGCGCTGGGGCGGGGGCCGCGATCTCGCGCTTGTCCGGGACGTCGGGGTTGTCGCGGTGGACCCGCAGCAGGGTGCCCTTGTGGTCCGGCGCCTCGTACGCGGCCAACCACCCGGGCCCTGCGACCGGCGCGATCCGGTTGTAGATGGTGCGGGCGTCCGCCGGCGCCAGGTTCACACACCCGTGGCTCGCGGTGTGACCGAAGCCCCAGTGCCAGAACGCGGCGTGCAACGCGTAGCGCGGGTAGAAGTGCATCGTCCACGGGACGTCTTCGACCCGGTACGGATCGTAAGACGCATCCGGGCGGCCCTCCATGTCGTGATACGCGAACTTGTCGTAGACCCGGTACAATCCTACCGGCGTCCCGTACTCGCGACCGCTCGACACCAGCGTCATGAACACCGGCTCCGCCCCTTGGTAGAGGGTGAGCACCTGCTGCCGCAGGTCGACGTCGATCCACAGCCCGGAGGAGGTCAGGGTTTCGGACGCCGGGAGCGGGTCGTAGCGCCGGAAGGTGGGTTCGACGGGGTCTTCGTACAGGTAGCCCGGCACCCCGGGGCCGAGCGCGTCGGCGACACGCCACCAACGCCGGGCGTCGTCGGCGGGCGCCGCGTCGACGTCGATCGGGTGGTGGTACGGGATGACGGCGACCGGCCCGGGGGCGCGGTCGGGCCCCGCGTACACCGGCGCGCCCGAGTAGCCGATCGCCCATCCGGGCACCGACCCGGGCGCCGGTGGGTCCGCGACGAGGTCCCGCCCTTGAAAGCGGTCGACGGGGTAGAAGAAGACGTCGTCGGCGGCGGCGACCTTCCCGTCTTTTCGGACGATCACGGTGCCGCGCTCGGTCTCGACCGCGCGCACGAACGAGTACTTGAAGTCGCCGCGCTGCATCGAGCCGACCGGCGCGTCGCCGCGCGCGAAGGCCTCGACGCTGGCGTACAGCTGGCCCGTCCAGTCTTTTCGGTATGGCTTCGCGTAGATGTACGGCAACAACGCGGTTGACGCGTCGACCGGGTCGCGCGTGTAGTGCTGCTGCGTGGAGTAGACGTACCACTCGAGCGGCTCTGGCGGATCGAACGCGACCAACGGCGGAAACTCGGCGGGTGACTGCTCGGTGGGCTCGGCGCCGTCCAAGCAGACCACGCCGCCGCCGAGCACCTGGCCCCAGCCAGCCGCGCAGCCGGGGCCGGCCTCGATGGCGGTGACCGAGAACGGGGTCTTCGACGCGATGATGCCGCGCCGCGCCGCCGTGGACCGCGACCGCCGCACGTCGAGGCGACGCGGCGAGGTGTACCAGGTGCCCGGCACCGGCTCGGCCGCGGCAGGAGGTGGGGCAGGTGCTGCCGCGGGAGGCGGCGGGATGCGGTAGCCGGGCGGCGGCGCCTCGGCGGCGACCACCAGCTCCGGGGGCGCCGGAGGCGCCGCGGGCGCGGTGGCGCTGCCCGTCGCGCAGGAGGTTCCGAGCGCGAGCGAAGCGGCGAGGACCGTCGGTGACAACGTCGACGCGCGTGGGGCGCGCACGGAGCGAACGAACATGGCGGGCATGGGGTACCCTGGGGATAAGGCGAAATAGCCCGTCACGCGCGTGGCAACCACCCCACGCGTCGCTCACCCGTGTTCGCGTTACGAGGCACGCATGAAGCACTACGAACGCAGGTTTCAGGAGGACTTGGACGCCCTGGTCGCGGGGGTGTCCGAGGTGGCCCGCTTGGTGACCATCGCCTGCCACGAGGCCGTCGCCGCGGCCCTGGCAGGCGACGAGGGCCGCGCCGCTCAGGTGATCCTCGGCGACAACCCGATCAACCGGTTGGTCCGTAAGAACGACGCCGCCTGCCACGCGTTCGTCGCGCGGCACTACCCGGCGGCGGGCCCGCTGCGGCTCGTGTCGTCGTTGCTTCGTGTCGACGTCGCGCTGGAGCGGGTCGGGGACTACGCCGTGACGATCTGTCGCGTAGCGACGCAGCGAAAGCGCCCGATCCCTGCGGAGGTGGCGCCGGCGGTCCGCGCCCTCGCGACGTCCGCGTTCGACATGTTGGACATGGCGCTCCGAGCGTTCTTGTCCCGGGACGAAGCCCTCGCGCGGCGGACCGTCGGGGCGGCCCCAGCCGCGGACCGAGCGCACGACGTCGCGTTCGAGCTGATCGTAGGCGGCGACCACGGCCTGTCGGTCCGGGAGGTCGCTGGTTTGCTGACGATCATCGCGTCGCTCGAGCGCGTGAGCGACCAGGCCAAGAACCTCGCGGAGGAGAGCCTGTTCGTCGCCCTCGGCGAGACAAAGCAGCCCAAGATCTGGCGGGTGCTGTTCGTCGACGCGGCCGACGCGATGGTCGCGCCGCTGGCGAGGGCGATCGCGACCAAGTCGTGGGGGGAGGCGGGTCGGTTCTACAGCGCCGGGGTCCGCCCAGCGAACGAGCTCGACGCCGACCTGGACGCGGCCGCGGATCGCCTCGGGCTCGACCTGACCGGGGCGATGCCGCGCCCGGTGCTCCCGCTCGACGCCGCCGGAACCGAACACCACGTCGTAGTGGTGCTCGACCCGGAGATTACGCCACCCACGTCGTTTCACTCCGTGCGGGTGCGGTGGGAGGTCCCCTCCGTCCCGTCGCCCGGCGAACCGGGGCGCCCTGCCGCGATCGACGCGCTCGCGCGCGACCTCGCGGCCCAGATCAACGGTCTGATGCACATCCTGCGCGGCCCGAACTGAGTGTCGCTCTTGTCGCTGGCCGCGCTGGGGCTCGCGGGGTGCGTCGATCGCGACGCGGCGCCGCCCATGGTCGCCGTCGAGGCCGCCGATCTCGTCGTCACGAACGCGGACATCGTCACCATGGACGCGGCGGGGACCCGCGCGCGCGCGCTCGCCGCGCGCGGCGGCGCGCTGGTTTGGGTGGGGGATGTCGTCCCCGACGGCATGATCGGCCCCGACACCGAGGTCGTGGACGCGGGCGGCGCCCAGGTCCTGCCGGGCCTCCACGACGTGCACAACCACCTGTTGGAGGCGTTCCACCCTGCGTTTCAGTGCACGGTCTCGGGGTACGCCGGCCTCTCGACGTACGCGGCCCAGCTCGCAGCGTGCGCGCCCCCAGCGGGCGACGGGTGGGTGGTCGCGTGGGGGTTCGACTTCTGGACGGCGGAGCGCGACCCGTCCCGTCCCGCCGACGTGCTCGACGCGGTGTACGCCGACCGCCCCGTGGTGGTCATGGAGTCCACGTCCCACGCCGCGTGGGTCAACGACGCCGCGCTGGCGGCGCTCGGCTTCGACGCTTCGTCTCCCGATCCGAACGGGGGCGTGATCCTGCGCGGCGACGACGGCGCCCCGACGGGGCTGTTGCTCGACGCGGCCGCAGAGCTCGTGTTCGACGTCGCGCTCGCGCCGGGCCCCGACGCGCACGAGCAGAACGTCGCGGCGCTCCGTGAAGGCCTGGCGGCGGCGGCGGCGAACGGCATCACCGCGCTCGGTGATGGGCGGTGCTTCTGGAA
This sequence comes from uncultured Pseudomonadota bacterium, assembly GCA_903897935.1. Lineage (GTDB taxonomy): Bacteria > Myxococcota_A > UBA796 > UBA796 > CAIUDO01. The sequence goes on along the minus strand of CAIUDO010000356.1, from coordinate 812 downwards.
GCGGGGGTACGACGCTGCGTGGCGCGCGCTCGACGACGAAGGCGCGCTCACCCTGCGCGCGGTCGTCCCGCTGTGGGCGTACCCCGAAGAAGACGACGACGCGCAGCTGGCGTTCTTTCGCGGGTACGCGCCCCGGGAGGGCACCCACCACACGTTCGGTCAGGTGAAGCTCTACGCCGACGGCATCACCTGGCTGACGACCGGCGCCATGCTCGAGCCGTACACCGGGCCCACCTTCGCGGGGCCGACCGGCCTCAACTACTTCGACGCGGCCCGGCTCACCCGGTACGTCACCGAGCTCGAGCGCGAGGGCTACGACCTGCACATCCACGCGATCGGTGATCGCGGGGTTCGTGAGGCCCTCGACGCGATCGCGGCCGCCCGCGCAACCAACGGCGACGTCGGGGCGCGGCACCGGATCACCCACGTCGAGTGGGTCGCGCCGGACGACGTCCCGCGCTTCGCGGAGCTCGGCGTCGTCGCGGACATCCAGCTCTCCGGGGTGTGGACGCAGCCGCAGTTCCTGCACGACAACGACTTCCTCGTCGGCGCCGACACCGTCGACGAGCGCGCGTATCGGCTGCGTGATCTCCAAGACGCCGGCGCGCGGATCACGCTGTCGTCCGACTACGACGTGGGGCCGATGTCGCCGTTCGTCGGGGTCGCGCGCGCGGTGGATCGCGGCGATCAGAGCCTACGCGACCGGAGCGCGGCGCTGCGGGCGGTCACCGTCGACGCCGCCTGGGTCCTCCGCACCGAGCAGCAGACGGGGAGCCTGGAAGCGGGCAAGCGGGCCGACTTCATCGTGGTCG
>CAIUDO010000355.1 GCA_903897935.1 uncultured Pseudomonadota bacterium | reverse complement strand
TCCGGCACGTCTCCGGAGACCTGCCGACGGCATACCAGAAGCCTCCGGCACGTCTCAGAGCACCTGCCGACGGCATACCAGAAGCCTCCGGCACGTCTCCGAACACCCGCCGACGGCATACCCGAACCCTCCGGCACGTCTCCGAACACCCGCCGACGGCATACCAGAAGCCTCCGGCACGTCTCAGAACACCTTCCGACGGCCCTCCGACCGCCTCGCGGACGTCGTCGCCCACCTCCCGCCGACCGACCGCGCCCGCGGAAGCCCGCCACGCCGACGTCACGTTCGTGTACCCTCCCGCCGTCCCGAGGCCCCGATGACCCCCGATGACCCCCGACGCCAAGCGCCACCTCGCCGCCACCATCCGCGCCCTGCGCAGCCACCTGCTCGACGCCCTCGACGCCGCGATCGAGCGCACCTACCTGCTCTCCGTCCCGCTCGCCGACGCCCAGCTCGACCGCCGCGCTACCGCCGACCGCGGCCGCCTCGAGGCCCACTGGCAGCAGCCCGGCGCCTCGCGCGCCGACACCGTGCACCGCGCCGCCTCCACCTGGCTCAACCGCCTCGTCCTGCTGCGCCTGCTCGAGGCCGCCGGCTTGTCCCGACCGCTGCTCACCGGCGGCTGGCAGTCCGCCGTCTACAAGGACTTTCGCGAGGTCGCCCCCGCGCTGTGCAAAGACGCCAGCGAGGGCTACCCGCTCGTGCTCGACGCCGTCTTCGGCGAGCTCTCCCTCGATCTGCCCAGCCTGTACGGCCCCGTCGGCCTCGTGCCCCTCGTGCCCATGCCGCCCGCCACCCTCCGGCACCTCGTCGAGGCCCTCGACGCCCCCGAGCTCACGTCGTGCTGGGACGACGACCTCACCCTCGGCTGGGTCTACCAGTACTGGAACGACCCCGCGCGCGAGGCCCTCGACACCAAGCTCAACGGCGGCGGCAAGCTCGACCCCAGCGAGATCGCCAGCAAGACCCAGATGTTCACCGAGCGCTACATGGTGGACTGGCTGCTCCAGAACACGCTGGGGCCGCTCTGGTTCGCGATCTGCGCGAAGCACGGGTGGACGCCGGAGGTCGTCGCCGACGGCACCCTCGACGCCCTGGAGGCGCGCCGGGTCGCGTTCCGGGCCGCGCGCGACGCCGGCGCGGTCTCCCCCACCGACCTGATGCCGCTGCACACCGACCACGAGCGGAGGTGGGCGTACTTCCTCGCGCAGCCGCTGCCCGACGGCGCCGCCGCCGCCGCCCGAGACTCCATCCGCGACGTGCGCCTGCTCGATCCCGCCGTCGGCTCGGGGCACTTCCTGGTGGTGGCGTTCGACCTGCTGCTCGCGTTGTACGCCGAAGAGGCGCGGCACCGCGGCGAGGCGGATCGGCCCGAGTGGTCGGTCGACGCGTGCGCGGCGCGTGTGCTGGAGCACAACCTCGCGGGCGTCGACCTCGACCCGCGGGCGGTGCAGATCGCGGCGGCGTCGCTGTGGCTGCGGGCGCAGAAGGCGTCGCCCGGCGTGCGTCCGAAGGGCATGAACCTGGTGGCGACGGCGTTCGGGCTCGCGCGCGTGCGCCCCGACGACCCGTCCCGAGTGCGGCTGCTCACCGAGCTCCCGCGCCTGACGCGCGGGCATATGCAGCACGGCGGCTGCATATTCACCGAAGGTGTCGTAGCCGACGTCCCGGTAGCCGCGCGCGGCCTCCATCTGGCTCAGCAGCCGCATCAGCTCGAGATCGTGCGCCATCCGCACCGCACACAACGACAAGATTCGAGCATGGAGCGAGGCACAATCGGCAGGAGACATCGAGTCCATCCTTTCAGACCTACTATCGCATCAGATAAGAAAATGCAACCCCACAGCGCCAGGTCACAACACCAGGACATCATTAAAAAAACAGAGGATAATCGTCGTAGCGGCTGGGGTCGATGTGGGCAACGCGTCGCATGATCCCGCTCGAACCACCCCAGCGAATCGCGCGACGCGTTGTCCAAGGGGGTGGGCGGCGGTGTGCGACCCGTCAACGCTCTCCGGACGCTGCAGCCCGTCTCGGCGCAGGGTCGTGCACCGTCGTCCACGCC
>CAIUDO010000354.1 GCA_903897935.1 uncultured Pseudomonadota bacterium | reverse complement strand
CGCTCGAGCGCGCGCACCATCGGCTTGAAGTCCGACACCATGGCGCGCGCGAGCTCGAGGTGCTCGCGGAGCTTCGCCGCGGCGCCCGCGCAGTCGGCCCCGAGCGCCTCGGCGCCGGAGGCCTCGAGCAGCACCAGCGACTCCTTACGCTCGCCGCCGATGCCGACGAACGCGCCGTCATCGGTGCGCTCGACCGGATAGACGAGGTTGAACCCGCCTTCGTACTCGGCACCCGAACGGCGCAGGAAGAGCTGGATCGTGTCGACGATGAACGACTGGTCGTCCATGCAGCTCATGAGGAACGCGCCGCGGCCGGGCGCGGACTCCACCTGGGTGGAGACGACGCCGGCTTGCCGCGTTTGGGCGAACAAGAACGCCTTCTCGAGCAACGCCAGCACCTGGGTGGGCGTGTGCCGGGCGAGGAATGGCCCGCGGATCCGCGGGAGCGCGCCCTCGACGAACTTCTCGAAGTGTTTCTTCTGCTTCGCCGGCGTTGAACCTGACCAACGGCGAAGGGCGTTGAGGACGAGCTCTCGGGCCGCGAGGTTTGCAGAAGGGGTGGGCATCGACGCTCCTCGAACAAGGGCCCGGGTGTATCCGACGTCGCACGCGCGCCGCCACAGCCCGGAGGCGATCGCGCAGGGCCGCCCGATGGTGGGCCTCCAAGGCTGCGCATCTCGCGGGGGTGGACGCGGAGCGTGTCGCGGCGTGGCGCAGGCGTGGCGCGGCGCGGCGCGCGGGCCACCGGCTACGCGCAGCCGCACCGGTGGGACCGCCCCTCGAACCCGAACGGTCGCCCGCGCGCGTCGACCTCGACCGCGCAGCAGCGCAGCAGGCGTGCCCGCAGCAAGGCCCGCCCACGCTGCACGCGCGACTTGGCCCCCGACACGGACAGCCCGAGCGCGTCGGCGGCCGCCCGCATCGTCAGGCCGTCGATCTCGGTCAGCCGGACCGCGTCCCGGTACTGCGGCGGCAATGCCGCGACCTCTCCGACGAGCCACCCGGCGAGCCCGGTGAGGGCGTCGTCGGGGGCGTCGTCGGGGTCCGGAGGTTCGACAGGGACCGGCCGCGCCCGGTAGTGGTCGGCGAGCGCGTTGCGTGCGATCTGCCAGATCCACCCGGCGATCCGGGTCTCGTCGCCGAGATCCGGCAGCCGCTCGTGTACGCGGAGGAACGTGATCTGGAGCAGGTCGTCGGCGAGCGCGTCGTCGCCGGTGCGCGCGCGCAGCCAGCGACGCAGGCTGTCGGCGAACGTGCCCCACGCGGCCTCGGTGCGGGCGGCGTCGGGTGGGGCGCGGTCGGGCCGGCCCATCAGCAGCACCCGGTCCGGGCGGACGCTTGCTCGGGGGCGTCGCAGCACGCGTCTCCGGTCGGCGACGGCGCGCAGCACGTCGAGCCGGTCGGGGCGTACGTGGCCGCGTCGGCGTCGAGCACCACGAACACCTCCCAGCGGCGTCCGTCCGGGTCGATCGCCCACACCTTGTCTTGGACCGCGAAGCAGCAGGTCACGTGGTCTTCCGCTTCGATCGGGTATCCGGCGGCGGACATCCGTGCCGACGCCGCCGCGACGGCGCGCCTCGACTTGACCTGCACGCCGAAGTGGGCGGGCGCGGCCTCGACGGCGACGGCGGGTGCCTCGTTGAGCGTGAGGTTGAGCGGCGGCTCGACAGCCTCGAACTTGACGTACCCGGGGCGGACCTTCGCGGGCTCGACGTCGAGCAGCGCGCGGTAGAACGCGCGCGCACGCTCGAGGTCGGCCACGGCGAGGGCGATGTGCGGGCGGGTGTGGGTGGGGAAGGTGACGGCGCTCTCGTTCTGCTCGGACATGGTGTCCTCCGTTGTGTGCAAGCACGTCAGGTGCTTCACGGCAGGAAGACGGGCGGCCGCGGGAACGGACGCACCAAAATCAACGTGTGGGCTCATCCTCGTGGGCGAATCGTGCCCGAGACCGATTCGAATGAAATCGTCACGTATGGGGGTTGCGCGTCCGACAGCTCCGTGGCTTCGTCATGACGCCGAACGAGGAAGCAAGATGAGCGCACTCCGCCTGTTGCGATCTTGCGCGATCCTTGCTCAGGTCCGCGGCACCTTCGACGCCGCCCGGCGACGGCGTGTGCGAGGACCGGCCGGGCGCGGCTCGCTCCGTGCGGCGGTGGTGATGGAAGCGAACGCGCTCCCGGCGGGCCGAGCCCGGCGGGCTGAACGCCCGCGAACCGGCGGGCAGAAAGCCCGCGCTCCGGAGTCGCCGGGGGTGGGTAGGAGCGCGGACGTTTGGTGCGCCGGCCTCGCCGGTGGCGGGAGATCCGGAGCGCGGACTTCCCTTACGGACGCAGGCCTCAGTCCATCCAGAGCTGATCCCGCTCCTCGAGCGCGCGCAGCCGCTCTTCCATCGCCTTCAAACGGGCGTCCAGCTCGTTCGGCGGCTCGTGGACCGGGTCTCGGCGACCCCGGATCGTAGTCGACACCGCGGCGGCGCGCTCGGCCAGCGCGGACACGGTCTCGATCCGCCGGAGCGCGTCGAGGGCGACCAACGACGCCTCGTCACCGACCTCGCCGAGGATCTCGACGCCCAGCCGGCGCGCACGGAGATCGGCGTCGACGAGCAGCGCCTCGGCAGCCCGCGCGACCTTCCCTCGGGCGGCGCTCCGGGCGGCGCCGGGGTCCATGCGCCCCGTCACGCGGACCGCGGCGTACATCGACGCGTGCAGGCGGTCGTGCGACACCGGCTGCGCCAGCAACAGCGCGAGATCCGACGGCTCCCCCCAGGCGCCGAGCGCGTCGGCGGCGGCCCCGTACTCGACGTCGTAGGTGCCGTCGTCGTAGCCCGGGCGCGCCGGCGCGCTGCGCAGGACCTGGCGGGCGATCGAGACGGCGCGGGCAGGGTCGGCGTTGCCGATCGCGCGGTGCAACGCCGCGCGCACGTCGGCGGTGGGCTCCTTCGCGCGCAACGCCAGCAGCGTGGGCACGTCCGTGGCCCGCGCGGCCTTCGGCGTGGCGTTGGCGGCGGCGAGGCGCACGCCCGGCGGCTGGCTGGGGTCGCCGATCACGGCCAGCAGGGGCTCGGCTTCGAGCAGGGCCCCAAGGGCGTCCGCGGCGGCGCGCCGGATCGCCTCGGGGGCAGCGCCGTCGTCGAGGGTCGTGGTCAGCGCGGCGGCCGCGTCGTCGGCCTCAGCGCCGGTGCGCTTGCCGAGGGCCCGCGCGGCGTCGATGCGCGCGTAGGGGGGCGCCGCGCGGAGCTGGGCCGCCCACGACGCCACCGACTGCTGCTGGGTGATCGCGGCGAGCAGCCCACCGTCGTGGTTGACCGCCACCCACGCGGGCGCAGCACCTGCGGGCACGACCACGTCGAGCGCGTCGTCCTCGATCCGCACCGTCTTGGTGGTCCACGTTTCGTCGTCGGCGCCGATCGCGATCGCGACCCGGAGCGCGTAGGCCGGGTTCGACGCGACGTCCTGCCGGAGCCGCACGGTCAGGTCGCCGTCCGCGTACGCCCACGAGCTCGACAGCGCGGGCACGTACGGCAGCTCGGTCCACTGGTGGAAGAAGCCGTCGAGCACGCGGCCGCTCTCGGCCTCGAACGCGCGCGCGAGGTCCTCGGTCTCGACGAGGCCGTGGGCGTGCGTCGCGACGTAGCGGCGGATCGCGCGCCAGAACGCGTCGTCGCCGACCTCGTGCCGGAGCATCTCGAGCACGGACGCGCCCTTGACGTAGACCGCGTGGTTCTTGGGGGTCGTCGGGCCGAGGTACCACGCGCCGGTCAGCGACCCGCGGCCCGCGGCGGCGTCGTGCCACCCGCGCACGCTGGCCGCCCACTCGGCTTCGTCGCGGGTCCCGGTGCGCGCCGCCATCCAATCGGCGGCGAAGTACGTCGCGAACCCCTCGTTGAGCCACAGGTCGTGCCAGTCACGGCACGTCAGCAGGTCGCCGAACCACTGGTGCGCGAGCTCGTGCGCGACGAGGCTCTCGACGCCGGGTCGCGCCGCGCGGGTCGCCGGACCGACCAGGATGCGGTCGCTGTTGATGGTCGCGCCGGTGTTCTCCATGCCGCCGTACAAGAAGCGCTGCACGATGACCTGGTGGTAGACGCCCCACGGGTACGGCGCCCCCGTTCGCTGCTCGAGGTGCGCCATCATCGCAGGTACGGGCTCGAAGATCGGGCGGACCGCCTCCGCAGGGACGCCGGGGCCGACCCACACCTGGTTCGTAGCGTCGCCGTGCACGTCGTAGGGGGCCATCGCCAACATGACCAAGTAGCTCACGACGTCCGGGCCAGAGTTCGTGAGGACCTTCCAACCCTTCGGGCCGCGGATGTCGCCCTCGTACGCGAAGCGGTCGCCGGGGTGGTCGACGAGCGGGAACCAGTGTCGGTGGTCGATGCCTTCGCCTTGCGACCAGACCTCGCCGTACCGGTCCGGGGACGCCTTGCCGGGGGCGCGGAAGTGCAAGCCGGTGCGCGGCGTCGCGCTGTACGTGAACCGGACGGTCGCCGGGGCGCCGGTGGGCACGTCGACGCGCAGGTCTTCGCCGTCGACGCGCCACGTGAGCGGCTCGGTCGACGCGCCGACGAGCTCGACCCGCGTGACGTCGAGGCCCACCGCCTGCACGACGAACGGCCCCGACGACACCGGAGCGAGCGAGTAGGTCGCGGCGCCAGCGACGCGGTGGGTCGCCGGGTCGACGTCGAGGTCGAGGTGCAGCTTGACGACGTCCCACGGGCGGTCGGGGCCGTACGCCCCGGGCGCCGACGGCGCGATGGGCTCCGCGGCGTACGCGGAGAGGAGCAACGAGGAGAACGGCAGCACGAGCGCCTCCGACGGCGCAGCGCGCCGCGGCGGACTCTATCGGGCGGCGGGGCGCGGAGGGGGAGGCGGCGCGACGTCGCCCATCACCTCGATCTCTGGGGGCGGTGGCTCGGGCCGCGGCGCCGCCACGATGCCCATGCGCACCGGCTCGGGGAGCGGGGTGGGCTCGAGGTGGATCACGGTCACGGGCGGCTGGGGCCCGACCTCGGGGATGGTGTGCGCGGACACCTCCGGGATCCACGTCGGGTCGACGGCGACCTGCCCCATCGGCGCGACCTCGCCGGTGACCGCAGTCTCGTCGCCGATGACCTCGCGCACCGCCTCGACGATGCGGTCGAGCACGCTGCCTTCGCTGCACGGCGGGGGACCGTCCGCGGGCGCCGCCGACGCGTAGGCGGCGGGGGCGCCGAGCAGCGCAGCGGCGGCCAGCGCGAACCGGGCGGCCAGGCCCGTCGACGCAGGTGGGCTGTCCGCGAACCGGATCCTGCCGGTCCGAGCGTCGTACCGGTACCGCACGCACAGGTCGTCGTGGGCGCCGAGCAGGGCCTCGGCCGCCGCTTCCGGCATCGACGACAGGTCGTGCACGTGCTTGCTGCACGACGCGCAGAACCGCTTCTGATCGTCGCCGGTCATGCGGCCCCAGTCTTCGTGGCATGGGCTCTGGATGCGGGCGCGTTCTTTGTTCACGTGGCCTCCCGGACGGCGGCTGAACGCGCGTCGGGGCGGCCGCTTACGGTCGCGGCCGACGTTTCTCGCGGCCGCGTCATCGGGGACGCGGCGCGTGCTCATCGATGAGGATCCGGTTGCCGTTGGGATCGACGACGACGGTCGGCGTGACTAACGGTCGCGTCGCGCGGGCACATCGACGACGACCGCCGGCGCGCGGCCAGCCTCCATCGCGTCTTTTGCGCGCCGCCACCGCTCGCCCTCGGCAGCGCGCCAGTCGGGCCCGGCGTCGATCGGGAGGAGCGCGACCACGAAGCGGGCGTCGACCGGGCCCGCCGCCAGGTCGAGCCACGGACCGTCCGGGCCGCGCGGCAGGTCCGCGACCCGGGCGGCTTCGTCTTCCGCGACCGGCAGCACGACCTCATAATCGTCGTCCAACGAGAGCAATACGACGACCCACGCCTCGACGTCCGGGAGCACCACCCGCTTGCGGCCCGCCTCGCCGAGCGTCGCGACCTCGACGGCGGCGCCCCACGGGCGGATCCCGGCCGGCGGCACCCGCCACTCGGGCGCGGCGTCGAGGTCGGGCACCAGGCGCGCCACCAGCTCGGTGAGGCGCGCCGCGACGGCCGGATCGACGAGCGAGGCCCCGACGAGCCCGCTGAGCACGGGGTCGAGGCCGCCGGCCCACCACCCGAGCAGGTCGGCGTCGGACGGCTCACGGGCTGGCATGCGGCACCTCGGCGGCGACCCACGAGCGGGCGGCGGCGACCATCGATGGGAACCCGGCCGCCGGGAGCGGGACGTCGGGGTGCCAGGCCGGGGTGAGGACCCGGGTGACGGCGCCCCGCAGGCCCCGCGCGGTCGGATCCTGGCGCGCGACCTCGTGGATCACCTCGGACAACGACGCCGACAGGTCGTCGAGCGCGAACGAGAGCTCGCTGCGGGCGCGGTGGTACGTCGCGCTGCGCGCGCCGTCGGCGACCGGGTCCCGCAGCGACGCCGGGAGCGCGTCGGTGAGCAAGCGCCCCCACGTGGTGTCCGGATCTCCCTCGCCGGTGCGCACCCACCGCTCGAGCACCGCGGCGCGGCCGCGTAAGACGACGAGCAGGACCCACGCGCGGCCGGCGGCGCGCTGGTCGGCCGCCCACGGGGGCGCGCCGGGGGCGGGCGGCTGGCACGGCGGGGTGACCGGGCGGTCGCCGGTGAGCGGGAAGCCGCGGGACGCCTCCTGCCACGCCCACGACCACGCGTAGCGCGCCGTCGCCGCCTCGGTGCGCGCGAACGGGTGGTCCATCGTCATGAGCCAGCGCGTGAGCGCGTCGGTGGAGCCCACCAGGATCGCGCGTGCCCGGGCGGTCGCGCGCGCCAACGACCCGGCGACCCGCCGATGGGCGTCGGTGGGGTCGTCGCACGCGCCCTCCGACCACGCGTCGACCAGGCCGAGCGCGGCGTGGGTCAGGGCGAGCGGGTGTGCGCGCTCGGGGTCGATCGTGGCGAGGGCGCGGCCGCGCGCGTCGGCCTCGGGGGACGGGTCGACGAGGCGGACGGTGTCCGACCAGCGGCCGCGCGTCGCGGCGCAGCGGGCAGCGGTGGCCCGGTCACCGGCTGAGAGGGCACGGACCAGGCCGACCAGCGGCGGCTCGGGGCCCACCTCCGCTGCGCGGGCCGCGATCTCGCGCCAGCCGGGCGGGGCGTCTCGAACGCCGAGGAGCTGGAACACGAACACCTCCCGGACCCCGGAGAGCACCTCGCGCGCGCGGGCGGGCGAGGCGCCGCGCACGGTCAACACGGCGCGAAACGCACGCAGACACGAAGGCAACAACCAACGCTCCCAGGGACGACGCACCGACCAGGGGTCGTTGGTCGCCCAGGCGCGCCAGGCGTCGCGCACCGCGGGGTCGCGCGGGTCGGGCGCCAGTGGGCCCGCCGCCGCCTTCGCGACCGGGGGACCCAGCGCGCTCAGCGCGGCGACGGCCGCGGTGATCCGCGCGCTACCGCCGTCGTCGAGGGGTGGGAGCGCCCGCAGGCGCGCCCACACGGCGTCGGGGTGGCCCCACGGGG
>CAIUDO010000353.1 GCA_903897935.1 uncultured Pseudomonadota bacterium | reverse complement strand
GCCCATTGCTGATTGCTCCCCCATTTCTCGGCTAAGGGATCGGCATTACCCCTAAGGAGGTTCCGGGGATCTGAAGGCGATCGGGTGCGTGGGTGGCTTGTCGTCACCGCGCCCAATGAACCACCGCGTCTCCGGTGGGGCCTGTGGCCGCGAGCGTGCGGGAGGCAGGGTCGAGCACACAGGAGCACCCGACGAACCGGGTGTCGTCTTCCACCCCCCACGTGTTCGCGGCGACCATCGTGATCGGGCACGTCATGAGCCGGTACCGCCACCACCTCCGCATCCCCGCGACGCCGTCGTCGTCGCACACCCAGTTCGTTGGGAACGCCAGCAGGTCGGCGCCGCTCCCCGCGACCCACCGCGTGAAGCGGTCGTCGTTGAGATCCATACAGATACCGACCGCGAACCGTCCAAAGTCGGTATCGAACGTGCGGTAGCCGCTGTCTCCCGGCGTGGCCCACGGCAGGTCCGCTTCGTACAGCAACGTCTTCCGATAGGTGAACAGCAACGCACCGTCTGGCCCGATCACCCGAGCCGCGTTGTAGTACCGGTCCCCCGCGCGCTCCGCGAACCCGCCGACAATGTACGTGCCGTAACGCTGCGCGAGCGGGGCGAGCTGCTCGAACCCGGGCCCGCGCGCGTGCTCGGCGACCCTCGCGACGTCGTCGGGGCCGTAGAAGAGGTAGCCGCTCGCCGCCATCTCCGGCAGAACCACCAGGTCGGCGTCGGCGCACGCGCGCTCGGCCAGCGCGGCGAGCCGCAGCCGCGCGCCCGCGACGTCGTACCGGTCCCCCTTGAACTGGACCGCGGCGACCCGGAGCGGCGCGCTCACCACGACCCCACGACGATGAGCCCGGCCGCGACGACGACGACGCTGACTGCGGCCCCGAGCACACCGACGACGAGGCACCCGAGCAACCACAGCGGCGCCGACGACGACGCAGCGGGGGCGGCGACCCGAGCGCGGCCCGGCGTGCCGGCGCGCCGACAGTCAGCGACCGCCCGCTCGAGGCGCGCGTGCATCTGCATCGCAGACGACACTCGGCGGTCGACGTCGGACTCGAGCGCGCCGTGCACCAGCGCGATGACCGACGGAGGCAGGTCGGGGCGAACGCTCGGCAGCGGCGTGTAGGCACCCGCCTGGACGGCGCGCATGACCGCGACGGCGTCGCTCCCGGGGAACGCACGATACCCAGTGATCATCTCGTACAGGATGCACCCGAACGAGAACAGGTCCGCGCGCCCGTCGACCTCGCGCGCGTCGCGCATCTGCTCCGGCGCCGTGTACGACGGGACGCCGATCGCGGACCCGGTGCCGGTGAGCTCGTCGTTGGCGTCGTACAGCGCCTTCGCGAGCCCGAAGTCCGCGACGCGTACCCGAGCCGGCGGCCCCGGGTCGACCAGGACGTTGTCGGGCGCGATGTCCCGGTGCACGATCCCGCGCGCGTGCGCCGCGTCCAGCACCAACAAGACCCCGGCGGCGACGGCGAGCTGCTCGGCGAGCGGCAAGCCGCACGTGGCCGACCACTCGAGCAGGGTGCCACCCTCGACGAAGTCGACCAGCAGCGCGGGCTGGCCGTTCACGACGAGCACGTCGGTGCACGCGACCGCGTTCGGGTGGGCGAGGCCGGCCATGAGGCGCCCCTCCGCGAGCAGGCGCTCCTGCAGGTGCGCGACCGGCCGCGTGAGGACCTTGAGCGCGTGCGTGGTCCCAAGGGTGCGGTGGCGCACCCGCCAGACCTCGCCGAGCCGGCTCGCGCCGAGGCGCTCCTCGATCACGTACCGGTCGACCCGGGCGCCGGGGGTGAGCGCGCTGTTGGCCAGTCCGACCTCCGGCCCCATCCTACCCGAGCAACAACCCGTCGGGTTGGCGTCAGTCCGCGACGCCGAGCGCGACCGCGATGGCGTCGCGCAGCGCCGCCAGGTGGAACGGCTTCGTCAGGATCCACCCGTCGACCGAGACCGCGTCTTCGTGGTAGCCGCTGCAAACGAGCACCGGCAGTTCGGGCCACGAAGCTCGAATAATCTCTCGCGCCGTGAGACCGCCCATCCCGGGCATGACGAGGTCGAGCAGGACCAACCGGTACCGCGACGGGTCGGTGCGCAGCCGCACCAACGCGTCCTCCCCGGACGTGACGCCGTCGGCGTCGAGGCCGATCGCCTGGAGCATCGACGGCAACACGTCATGTACCAGCGGCTCGTCGTCGACGACGAGGATCCGGCCACCTCCCGGCACCGGCGCGACCCGGTGCGGGGTCAGCTCGGGGGCGCGCCGCGGCACCCCGGCGGCCGGGAGGTACAACGAGAACCGAACACCAGGATTGAGCGGATGAACCCGCACCGCGCCGCCATGCGCCTTCGCGACGCCAGCGACCGCCGAGAGCCCGAGCCCGCGCCCGGTGCCTCGAGTGGTCACGAACGGCTCGAACATACGATCGCGGATCCAGGCGGCCACGCCGGGCCCGTCGTCGTCGACGTCGATCACGACGTAGCGCCCAGGGGGCAGCTCGAGGTCGCCGCCGCCCGCGCTGCCTGACCCGACCAACGCGTAGCGCGTGCGCAGGACGACCGTGCCGGGGCCCGCCCCGATGGCCTCCGCCGCGTTGCGCACCAGGTGCAACAACGCGAGCTGAAGCTGGCCTTCATCCGCCATCACCAGCGGGAGACCGTCCGCGAGATCCAGCTCGAGGCCGACGTGCCGCGGGACCGCCACCCGCAGGGACTTCGCAGCCGAACGGTACGCCGCGTGGACGTCCACCGGGCGGAGCTCGGTCCGAAGATCACCGCTGTACGCCAACAACTGGCGAACGAGCGCGCGCGCTCGCTCGAGGCCGCCTTGCATCCGCGTGAGGCGCAGCTGCACCGGATCGTCCGGCTCGAGCTCGACCTGCGCGAGGTCCAGGTTGCCGAGCACAGCGGCGAGCACGTTGTTGAACTCTGCGCGACGCCGCCGGCGAGCGCGCCCAGTCCGGGCGTGACGAGCGGCCGGCCTCCGTCGAGCACGTCCGACTCCGCGCGGACGAGCACCGCGAGGCGCTGCGCGCCGCTGGCCTCGGCCGACGGCAGGTACCAGCTCCGGATGGCGACGCCGCGCACCGGGCGCCAGTCCGCGACAGGCCCGAGGCGCACCACATCGGCGGCCCACGCCGCGCATGCGTCGTCGTCCAACGACAACAGCGAGCGGACCCGCGCGCAGCACCCTTCGACCCGAACGCCGTCGGGGGACGCGACGAGCACGGCATAACCGGCCTGAAACGCGTTCAACAGGGCCACGAACTCGTCATCCAGCTCGATCGATTTCACGGCGATCACCCCACGCATGAGCGCGCACGAAACCCCTTAATGCGCCCACCCGCCGCAGTGCATGGTGATCGCACCGAGCATCGCGCAGGGCCAGGCGCGGATGGTTCCCAAAGCTTCACAATAGAGCAGTGTATTACCGAAATCGGGCGGGTAGGCTCACGCCATCAAGGAGGCGCATGTTCGGGGTCGGTTTCGAGCTGGTAGCGACGATCGTGGGCGTGTTGGTTTCGTTGTGCCTCGCGGGCGGGACGACGCTGGTGTCGCTCGCGGTGCCGGTCGCGGTCGCGTACTTCGTGTACCGGGCGTGGTCACGAGGCACGCTGGTCGTGGCGTCGCCGATGGTCGTCACCACGGTGGGGGCGCCGAGCGCCAAGCCGCCCGAGCCCGCGGGCGGGTTCGTCAAGCGCTGCACGTGCCGGTTCTGCGGCTCGCCCAAGGTGACGCCATCGAAGTCGGCGTACGTCTTCTGCGACTACTGTGGCGAGCTCATCGACTTCGACTTCCAGGCGGCCCTGGCCGACAAGCGGTCCAAGATGCCGGGCCCGGCGTACGAGGCGCTGATCCGTCAGATGAACCCCGAGCTCGAGCGCGCCCGCGCCGCCGGCGATCGGGCCGCGTACGCCGCCGTCCAGGAGCGCATCTACGACGGGTACGTGACGCACTGCCCCGCCGCGGTGTCACCCCGAATCGGCGACCCGACGTACCGCGCACGATTCGTGAAGTGGTCGGCCCAACAGACCACCACCACCGACTTCGACACGACCTGCCAGGCGACGTTCGCGGCGCAACAAGCCGCGGTCGGCCGCCTGACCTGGGACCGGAGCAACCCGATGCGCCCGAAGGCGCGCCCCGACACGTTCTGGCCGATGATCGACGCGGTGCTGGCGCACCAAGCGAGCTCGTGGTCGGTGTTGGAGCGGAGCGGGCTCGTCGAGACGCACCCTGACCGTCCGAACGCCGACATCTTGCGCCGCATGGCGCTGTCGATGCTCGTACAAGGTTGGATGCCCGTGCTCGACAAGGCGACCAGCGACGAGTTGCTCGACCGCACCGGCCTCAGGGACGACTACACCCACGTGCCCCCGCCAGACCTCGAGCGCGGGACGTGCCCGCACTGCTCCGCCGCGCTGGAGGTAGCGCCAGGGGCCCGCCGAGTGGTCTGTACCGGATGCGGACACATGGCGGGCGTACACGGGGGCAGCTTGTCGTGCCACGGCTGCGCGGCGCCCGTCGAGGTGCCCGACGGCAGCACGATCTTCGCGTGCGACCACTGCGGAACGGAGCTGCGGCGCATGGTCTGGGCCTGAGTGGACCCTGCGCCGAGGATCCGACCCATCACTACAGTCGCCGCAGGCCCCCCCGGGTCGCCAGCCGCTGCAGCGCCTTGCGCTCGAGCTGCCGCACCCGCTCCTTCGTGAGCCGCAGGGCGGTGCCGACCTCCAGCAGCGTGCGCTCGTCCCCGTCCCCCTCGAGGCCGAACCGCTGCCGGATGATGTAGCGCTGGCGCTCGTCCAGCACCTCGGCGATCGCGGCGCCCACCCGCTCGACGCGCTCCCGGCCCTCGACCTGCTCGTCCTGCGGCGCCTCGGTCGAACGAGCGATGTGCAGGTCGAACGTCACCTCGAGGTCGTCGAGCGACACTGCGGCGCCCTGCCCGAGCAACAAATGCGCGCGCTCGACCTCGACCCCGGCGTCCGCCGCGACGCCGTCGATGTCCCACGCGAGCCCGCTCCGCTCCCGCTCGCGCATCGCGACGTGCAGCCGGCGGAGCTGCTCCTCCGCCCCCGACGGCAGCCGGACGTGACGACCGGTCTCGACGAGCGCCCGCGCGACGAACGCCCGCACCCACCAGCGCCCGTACGTCGAGAACCGGATGCCCCGGGACGCCTCGAAGCGGCTCGCCGCGTGCAACAACCCGAGCAGGCCCTCCTGCACGAGGTCCTCGTACGGCAGCGCGACCGTCGACCGACGCCGAGCCTCCACGTGCGCGACCCGCCGCTCCGACATCGCGAGCTTCCACCGAAGGTCGAGCACCTCCCGCCACCCGCGCGCGATCGGCACCGCGAGCGAGCGGTCGGACGCCGCCCGAACCGCCACCGCGACCGCGTCGGCGCCGCCGCGACGCCCCCGACCAGGCCCGGCGCGGATCACCGGCGCCGCGCTGACGTCGCGCAACAACAAGGCGCGCAACCGACGATCGGCGTCCGTGAGGCGCTCGGCGAGGTCGGTCTCCTGCTCCGGGACCAGACGCCACTCGGGTGCGACCGCCATGTGCCCTCCTTGGTCGTTCGTCCTGGAGGTGCATCGACGGTCTCGAATGTTCACACGGCCCGCGCCGGGTCGTCACATCACAGCGCCACGCGGAGCGCGCGCCCCGTTGGGGTGTCGAGGCAAGCGACCTCGTCGGGGGTGCCGTCGCCGACGAGGCGGCCGCCGGCAGCGCCGCCTTCGGGCCCGAGGTCGACGACCCGATCCGCCTGGACGATCATGTCGAGGTGGTGCTCGATCGTCACGACCGTATGCCCGCTGTCGACGAGCGTGTGCAGCACCTCGACCAGGCGCCGCACATCGGACAGGTGAAGGCCCGTCGTGGGCTCGTCGAGCACGTACACAGCGCGACCCTTGCGGCCATACAGCTCGGACGCCAGCTTCACGCGCTGCGCTTCCCCGCCCGACAGCGTATTCGCGGGCTGCCCGAGCGAGACGTAGCCGAGGCCGACGTCGACCAGCGCCTGCAACGCCCGCCGGAGCTTCGGCACCGCGCCGAGCAGCTCGAGCGCCTCGTCGCAGCGCATCGACAAGAAGTCAGCGATCGACCGGCCCTTGTACCGACAGCTCAGCGTCTCGTCTTCGTACCGTTGCCCACGGCACGCGGTGCACGTCACCCACACGTCGGGCAAGAAGTGCATCTCGATGACCTCGGACCCGCGGCCCTCGCACACCGGGCAGCGCCCCCCGTCGGCGTTGTGCGAGAACCATCCTGGCTTCCAGCCGCGCTCCCGGGCGTACGGCGTCGTGGCGAACAGCGCGCGCAGGCCGTCCATCACCCCGGTGACCGTCGCCGGCGTCGAGCGCGGCGTGGTCCCGATCGGCCGCTGGTCGACGACGACGACCGAGTCGACGACCTCCTCCGCCCGCACCCGCGCCCCGGCGGGCAGCGCGTGGCCCGCCAGGCCCGGCACCAGCGTGTCCATGATGAGCGTCGACTTGCCCGACCCCGACACACCCGTCACGGTCGTCCAGGTGCCGAGGCCGATGGTGACGGCATCTCCGACGAGGTTGTTCGCGCGTGCGCCCTCGACGTGGATCAAGGCGCGCGGTTGACGCGGGGCCCGACGCGGCGGCATGGTGTAGCGGCCGGCCAGCCACCCGCCGGTCAATGACGCCGGGTTGGCCTGGATCTCCGCCGCGGTCCCCGCCGCGAGCAGCTGCCCACCCTCGGCCCCCGCGCCCGGCCCCATGTCGAGCACCCGGTCGGCCCGCCGGATCGTCTCCGGGTCGTGCTCGACGACCAACAAGGTGTTGCCGAGGTCGCGCAGGCCGGTGAGCGTGCGGAGCAGCCGGTCGGTGTCTCGTGGGTGCAGGCCGATCGTCGGCTCGTCGAGCACGTAGATGACGCCGGTGAGGCCGAGCCCGAGCTGGCTGGCGAGCCGGATGCGCTGCGACTCCCCCCCCGACAACGTCTCGGCGCGCCGATCGAGCCCGAGGTAGCCGAGCCCGACGTCGATCAAGAACTTCAAGCGACGGGCCAGTTCGGCGCGCGGGCGCTCGGCCACCGTCGCGGCGCCGCCGGTGAACGACCAACCCGCGACCTCCGCGGCAGCGCGGTCGACCGGCATGGCCAACAGCTCGTGGATGGCGCGCCCGCCGATCTTGACCGCGCGCAGCTCCGGGCGCAGGCGCGCGCCGTGGCACGATCCGCACCCCTCGACGGTGACGAGGTGATCGGCGTTGATCTGCCACTCGGCGAAGAACGCGATCAACCCCGGCCACGACTGCTTCTCCTCGAACTGGCGATCGCTCCCCTCCCACGCCCGCTTCCACGTGACGTCGACGGGTTGCGCGACCCCGCTCAGGATCGCCCGCCGCTGCGCCTCGGTCCACGAGGACACCGGAGCCTTCGCGGTGAGGCCCAACGCGCGCAAGGCGCTCGTGTACAGCGCGACCTTACGCGCCGACCGACCGAGCGCGGTCGCGATCACCGGGTCCAGCGCCTCGACGCCGCCGAGGTCCGGCCGCGCGAACACCCGGTCGACCTGCAACGCGCGCACGACGCCCAGGCCCTCGCACGCCGGGCACGCGCCCAGCCGCCCGTTGAACGAGAAGTGGCGCGGCGTGGGCGGCTCGGCGTGCACCAGCCCGTGGTCCGGGCACTCGACCCGGGTCGACCACATGCGCCGCTCGCCGCCCTCGCGCGGGATGTACCACACACGCCCCCCGCCGAGCGCGAACCCACGGGCGAGCGACTCTTCGAGCCGGTTGGTGGTCGCGCGCGCGGGCGTGAGCCGGTCCACGACCAGCCACGCCCCGGCGGCCAACGCGGGCGCGCACGCCGCGGTCTCCGTCCGAACCTCGACCCCGTCGACGAGCAGCCGCGTGAACCCGTCGTTGACGAGCCGTCGGCGCGCCGCCTCCGGGTCGGCCTCGGGGGGCAGCGCCGCGCACAACCAGCCCGACCCATCGACCCGCGACAGGTCCGACGCCGCCTCGCTCGGCGACCACGCTCGCACGACGCGGTCACACGTCGGGCAATGCAGCGTGCCGACCCGCGCCCATACGAGGCGCAGCACGTCGTGGATCTCGGTGACCGTCGCGACGGTCGACCGCGGGTTGTGCGTCGCGTTGCGCTGGTCGATCGCGATCGCGGGCGCGAGTCCGTCCATGCGGTCGACCGGCGGCCGCTCCATGCGCCCGAGGAAGCGCCGCGCGTACGTCGACAAGCTCTCGACGTACTGACGCTGGCCCTCGGCGAACACGGTGTCCATCGCGAGGCTGGTCTTCCCGGACCCGCTCGGCCCCGTGATGACGGTCATCGAGCCGTGCGGGACGTCGATGTCGACGCCGCGCAGGTTGTGCAGCCGCGCGCCGCGCAGGGTTACCGCCGGCGTCGAGTCCTGCACTGCGCGCCGCCGCTGCAACGGGTGCTTCAAGGGATTGGCCAGGAAGCGCCCGGTCACCGAATCGGGATGCGCCGCCAGCGCCTGCACCGGCCCTT
>CAIUDO010000352.1 GCA_903897935.1 uncultured Pseudomonadota bacterium | reverse complement strand
GCCGCGAGCTGCGATGGCGATCACGGGTGCCAGCGGATTCGCGGCGGACCGGGCCCTTCTTCCGTTGTCCGCCCTCCCGGCGGTCGCTTCGGCTCGTCCGACTTCGTCGGACGAACCTACGTCTCCCTTGGTCGGTGCGGGCCCTGGCTGACGCCTCCGCCGCGATCCCCGCTCAGTCCATGCCTTCGGCGGCGTGGGCGCCCACGCGCTGCGCCCACTCGTCGAGCAGGATCCGGGCGCTCTGGGTCTCTTGGGGGGTCGCGGGCACCTTCGCGGTGGCCTCCCGCAGCAGCGCGCGCGCGCGGTGGAGCCGGCTCTTGATGGTGCCCGCGGGCACCTCCAGCGCCTGGGCGAGCTCTTCGACGCCGAGGTTCTCCCAGTAGTACAGCTCGAGCAGGACCTGCAGCTCGATCGGGATGCGCTGCAACGCGTGCAGCAACACGCGCTGGTCCGCTCGACGGGCCGCCACCGTCGAGACGCCGGGCGCGAGGTCTACGAGCGCGCTCTCGCGGAACTCGGGCTCCGACCGCCCGTCCTTCACCCGGCGGCGCAGGTGCTCGTACAACACGTTGCGGGCAATGCCGAAGATCCACGCCCGCACGCTGCTCCGCCCCTGGAACCGGCCCGCCCCCTCCGCGGTCGCGATGAACGTACGCTGGACCAGATCGTCGGCCTCCTCCCCTGCTTTATTACGGAAGAACCGGACGATCGCGTCGTAGTGGCGCTCGACGATCCGGGACCCGGCGTCGCGATCGCCGCGCGCCCAGGCGTGCAGGAGCGCGGCGTCGTCGTCGTGGGCAGGTGGTGCGTGCTCGTTCATCGTCCCTCCACTGGGTGTCTGAGGCGAAGTGTCGGCGGGCCCGGATCGGTTCGTGCAGTCGGGATAATTGCTCTCATGGACGACCCCAACCTGCGGACCTCCCGCCCCCCACCCTCGGACGGGGCCGTCCGACGCCTCGGGCACGCCTTGTTGCAGGCGCGGATGTTCGGCGGCCCGTTGCCGAAGCTCGGGCGGTTCGAGGTGCGTCGTAAGCTCGGAGAGGGCGGCATGGGGGCCGTCTTCGAGGCGGTGGACCCCGATCTGGGGCGCACCGTCGCGATCAAGGTCCTGCGGTCGCCGCAGCAGCGCGACGGGGCCCCGGACCTCGAGCACGAGGCGCGCATGCTGGCGCGGCTCAGCCACCCGCACGTGGTGGCGGTCTACGAGCTTGGTCAGGCCGACGGTGAGCGGTACGTGTGCATGGCCCACGTGGACGGGCCGCACCTGGGCGCGTGGTTGGCGGCCCGCCCCGACCTCGATTGGGTCGCGCGCGTGCGCCCGCTGCTCGCGGCGGCGCGGGGCCTCGAAGCGGCCCATCGAGCGGGCATCATCCACCGCGACTTCAAGCTCGAGAACGTGCTGGTCGGGGCCGACGGGGTCGCCCGCGTCACCGACTTCGGCCTCGCCCGCGTCGACGTGGAGGCGCCCGGGGACCGCCTGGGGCCGCCCGGGATGCCCACCGCGCCCGGCACCGCGTCGACCTTGACCGGGACGCCCGGCTACATGGCCCCCGAGCTGCTCGCGGGGGCCCGCGCCGACGAGCGCAGCGATCAGTACGCGTTCTTCGTCGCGATGCGCCGCGCGCTGGCGCCGATGCGCGGGACCGAGCCGGCCGCGCTCGCCCGCCTGATGCACGCCGGGCTGTCGGCCGACCCCGCGGCGCGCCTGCCCGACATGGCCACCGTCATCGCGCAGCTCCAGGCCCTGGTCGAGCGCCCGCCATCCCCCGATCAGCACGCCCGCGACGTGCTCATCGAGCGGGTCCAGCGGCTGTGGATCGATCCACGGCGAGCGACCGCGGTGCGGGTCGCGGGCGCCGAGCTGCCCCTCCAGACCGAGCCGGCGCCCGAGCTGCTCGGCGCGTCCACGACGCCCCTCGCGCTCGATCAGGGGTCCCCGGCCGACCTCGCCGGGGCGCTGCACGGACTGCGCGCTGGGGTCGTCCTGGTCGGCGCCGCCGGCGCCGGCAAGACGCTCCGGTTGTTGTTGGTGGCCGACGCCTTGCTCGGGCGCGCGCGCGTCAACCCCGCCGCGACCCTCCCGGTGGTGCTCAACCTCACCAGCTTCTCGACCTTCGGCGGCACGCTCCGCGACTGGCTCGTGCACGAGATGGTCGCCAAGTACGCGTTGTCTCGGGATCAGGCGCTGCGGTGGATGGCCGACGGTCAGCTCGCGCTGCTGCTCGACGGCCTCGACGAGGTCGACCGCGCCGCGCGATCCGGGCTCGTGGCCGCGCTGGAGGCGCTGCGCAAGGAGCAGCCGGCCCCGTACTTGTTGACGTGCCGTGAGGACAACTACCGTGAGCTCGCCGCGGGCCTCAACCCGGACGCGGTCCTGCGGCTGCGCCCGCTGGCGCCCGACCTCCTGCCGCAGGTGTTGCCGGCGGGCCCGGTGCACGACGCGGCGGCCGGCGATCCGGTGCTGATGAGCCAGCTCGCGAACCCGCTGCTGCTGAGCTTGTTCGTCCGCCTCGGGCGCGAGCTCGACGACCAACGCGGCGATCCGAGACGGTTGCGAGACGGGCTCTACGCGGCCACCCTCCACCACGCGCTGGAGCGCCCGCCCCGCCTACACGGCGCCGACCGCGCCCGCGCCGAGGCGGGGCTGCGCTGGCTGGCGGCGGCGATGTCGCGGGCGAAGGTGACCGAGCTGTGGCTGGAGGAGATCCAGGCGTCGTGGCTGACCCGTCCGTCCACCCGCGCGCTCGCGATCACGCTCGCCGTGGTGCCCGCGTACGCGGCTTCGCTCGGGTTGAACCTCGCCGCGGCCTGGGTCTCCGGCCAGCCGTGGACGTCGGGGGTGTTCTTCGGGCTGCTCGCCGTCACCGCGGCGTTCGTGATCCAAGGCGGGGTACGCGTCACGCCTATGGAGGCGATGCGGTGGTCCTGGCCACGGGTGCGGGCGTGGTTCCCGCGGCTGCTGCTGTTGGGGGTGGTCACCGGGGCGCTGCACGGCGTCTTCTTCGACTTCTGGGCCGACCTGATGCTCGGCGTCGCGACGGGTGTGCTCGGGCTCTCCGTCATCGGTCTGGAGCCCGCCGGTCGTGAGCGAAGGGTGAACCCTGGGGATGGGTTGCTGGAGTCCCTGCGGAACGCGACCCTGGTCGCCCCAGTGATCGGGGTCGTGATCGGCGCGCCGGTCGGGTACCTGGTGCTGCCGCTCGCGCGCCCGCTGGCCGCCGCGACGTCGATGTACCACCTGCACCCCGACCCGGAGCGGGCCTGGGCGGTCACGATGGGCACGAGCGCGGCGGTGACGAGCTTCTTCATCACGGGGGGCCTCGCCCCGCTGATGCACGCGGCGATCCGGGTCGCGATCGCCTGGACGTCCCCGCTGCCCTTGCGCCTGCGCCCGTGGCTCGACGAGATGGTCCGTCGCGACCTGATGCACCGGGTGGGGGGTGGGTGGGCGTTCCGCCACGCCACCCTGCGCGCGTGGTTGGCCGGAGACGAAGGGCCTGCCGAGGGAGGGTGATTACCCTACGCCACGATTACCCACACGCCGGTGGCGCTGTCGGTCTCCTGGAGCACCACGTCGCCGGTCGTACGACCGAGCATTCGTGACACCACGCCAGCGGCGTCACCCGTGATGGTGAGGCGGTCCCCCGACAAGGTGCTCGACCCCGCGGTGCGCGGCACCGTGAGCGAATGGAACAGGTCCCACCCGTCGATCTCGAGCAACGCCCCCGCGGCGTCGAAGTGAAACTCCGCGACCACCGGGTCGACCAGGTTCTCCGTCGACGCGATCACGTGGACCCCCTTTCGCTTGGCGCCGTCCGCGAGCACGCCCCGGCGCTCGGGGGCGCCCGTGAGCCCGTTGAAGATCGCGAAGCCGGGTGCCCCCTTGATCTTGAGGTATGCCACGCCCTTGTGCACACGCACGACGACGTCTCCGTTCAGGGCACCCGAGCGGGCCGCGCTCGGGTTCGCCGACAGCCCCATGCGGGTCGTGAACGGGCTGTCGAAGGTGCCGAGCGCGTTGTAGCGCCGCACCATCGACGCCCACGCGCCCCACTTCGGGTAGCGGGCCGCCGCGGTGACTGGATCGACGGCGTTCCACAGGCCCCAGTGGGGGCGCGCCCCGAGCGGCGCGAGCGCCGACTCCACATCGCGCCAGAGGGCCTGCCTGCCCTCGAGGTAGGCCTGATACAGACGCACGCCCGGCTTCGCGTCGGTGGGTATCCCGGCCTTGACCTCCTCGTCGAGGTGGTCCGCACCCCCCATCGGGAGCTCGATCATGCAGGTGGCCTGTTGGTACGGCATCGCGAGCCAGGCTTCGCTCGGCGCCACGAACCGGAGGGCGAACGGGCTCGTGTTCACTGCCGCGGTGCGCCACGCCGCGTACAGCGCCTCGGGATCCGTACGGTACGGGTCGTCGATGGTACCGATCATCGCCTCCATACGCTCTTTTCGCGCACGGATGACGTCGAGGATGGCGTCGGCGGCGTCGGCGGCGCGCGCGGCCGGCACCCCCACCTCCGCCGCGACCGCGTTCACGTTGAGCTGCAGCAGCAGGACCTCGTAGCTGCGGCGCTGGTAGCCGCTGTCTACGGTCGAGCGCATGGCGGTGTCGAGCACCTTGGGCAGGCGCTTCAGCGGCGCGCGCGACGCCAACGTGAAGGTGACCCCGGCCGTTACGCGCCCGGCGTCCGTCTTGGCCAGGGCCATGGTGGCGGGGCGGTGCCCCTCGTCCCGCTGGTCGGTGGCCAGGTTGCGGCGGGTCACGAGGACCTGGTGGTCCGTCGCGTGCGTGTCGGGGTTGGTGCGCGGCCACGGATCGACGAGCACCTCGAAGTTCCGGTTCGTCGCCACCTCGGACGCGAGCGAGGGCCTGAGCTTCGACCACCACTCGAGCGTGCGCGACTCCACCAGCCAGTACTGGGGCACGACCGACAGGGTCACGCTGTACGCGACGCCCATGCACCCCATACACACGACGGCGGCGTGGAACAGGTCGTCGTCCTGCACGAGGCGCACCGGGACGACGCTCTGTGCGTGCGCCGCGGCGAACCGGGCGGGGTCAGACAGCGCCCGCCCCCCGGCGCGCTCGAGCTCGAGCACGACGACCGCGCAGTCCTCCACCGTCACGAACGTCATCGCGACGACGAGATCGGGGAGCGCGGGCAGGGTGGCGCCGGAGCCGTGTGTGCACGTCTGGATCGCGCCGACCACCGCCTGGAAGTTGCCCGCGCCCATGTTCGGCAACGCGCGCCCCTCCCCGTCGAGGTCCGCGATGACCTCACCGACGGTCCGGCCGGCTTCGCAGCGGTACAACGACGACGCGTCCTGGGTGCGCAGCACGGCGGCGTCGACGCTCAGCCGCGCCCCCAGCCGGGCGGTCGACACCAGGAGGTCGTTGTTCGCAGGATCCGCGACGTCGGACTGCGAGCGCGCGCTGCCGATCGGGCGCAGCGCCTGACGCCCGGCGACCGCCGCGCGCACCGTCGCGACCAGCTCGGCGAGCGAGGTCGGCTTCTGGATCGCGCTCGCCGCGATCGACCACCGCTCGCGCACCTGGGCGTCGACCCGCGCGTCCTGGCTCGGGGTCGGTTCGAGGGGGAACGCGGAGAACGCCCCCTCGAGGCCGCCGCCGTCGCCGCGCTGCAGCGCGGCCTCGGTGACGACACCCGGGAACTGCTCTTCGATCGCCACCAATTGCTCAGCGTCCACCGGTTGCGACGACAGCGCCGACCGCGCCTGCGCGAGGGCCTCGGACCGATCCATTGGGTGCTCCGGTTGGGTGGCGCCGAGCATAACCGACGATCTCCGGCGCCGGGCGCCCCCCATCCGCTTCGATTGGCGTCGCGCGCGCGGAGAAGGTGGACTCGGCACCGACTGCCGACGCCGCGTCAGCGTGGGACCAACCCGCGGACGCGCCGGCGCGTCAGGTGCTGCACACCCAGTATCCATTCGACTCGAACCGGGTCGCGAGCAGCGTGCCCTCCGGACAGGTGTCCCAGCCCCCAGGCCCGACGTACGACGCTCCCGCCGCGGTCACCCGATACAAATAACCAGCGTCCGCGACGACGTTTCCCACGTAGTAGGTCTCCCCCGTGCGCGCGTCCGGCGCACACAGCCAGAAGCCGTTCGACTGGAAGTCCCGCCCCAACAGGGTCGTGCCAGCGGGGCAATCGTCCCACCCGGCGGCGCGCAGCCGGGAGGCGCCGAACCGGGCGTCGACGACGTCGAGCCAGCCGGCGTCGGCGCGGACCACCCCCAGGTACGCCTCGGCGCCGACCGGCCCCTCGGGGAGCGGTCCCGGCAGGTGGAACAGCGCGCCGTCTCCGGGGGCGAGCGTGAGGGTCAGGCGGGCCCCCGCCGGGTCGCTGGCGGTCGCCGCAGGCACGAACGCGCCGGTCGCGACGTCGAGCTGTGCGACGCCCTCCGCGCCCGCCGCGAACACGACGTCCGACGTGGTGCTGTGTACGGTGTCCCGGTTGACGACCAGCACCAGCGCGTCCGTAGCCCCCGTGTCGAACAAGCCGACGGTGAGCGGCGCCGCGCTCGGCACGTACCCGATCGCGCCGGGCAGCCGCGGCGTCGCGCCAGGCTCGAGGGCGCCCGAGTGGAACACGCCGCTCGACCGTGCGCCGGCGAGGGGGGGCAGCATCGCGCGCAGGGTGCGGTTGATGTCGGCGACGTCGGCGTACTGGGAGGTCGGCGCGCCGTTCGCCGCGATGATCCCGTCACCGAACGCTTCGGCCGTCTGCGGGGGCGTCCAGTACGTGAAGTAGTACACCCCGGTTCCCCCATACACGAGGGTGTGCAGCGCCGCCCAGCGCTTCTCGGGCCCGGTCGTCGCGCGGTGCCCGACGTACGAGATCGCCTGGATGTACTGCCCCCATGGCACGCCCGCAGACCGCTCGCGCACCGACGCCAGGTTGGCGAAGAAGCTGGCCCCGTTGCTGCCGTCGGACAAGAAATTGTAGTGGTCGTACGTGAAGAACGACGGCCCGACGGTGCTGACGAACTGGCTCACGTAGTCGCCGTACGTCGCGACGCCGAGTTGGGCGGTCGACGCGTAGTCCGGCAGCAGGTTGATCGAGACGAAGCGCGACGGGTCGAGCCCGGCCATCACCCGAACCGCGTCGCCGAGGGCCGGGAACGCGGCCGCGCCGGGCTCGTCGTACACGTGCACCCCGGCGAGGGCCGGGTAGCCGCCGTACGCCGCGAGCACGGCCGCGAGGTTGCCGGCCGGGTCCACGCCGAGGCCGGCGTCGAGGCCGCGCGTGTCGGTGACGACGGCGTCGAGGCCGTGGTCGGCCGCGAGCTCGAGCATCAGGGTGTTGTAGCCAGCCTCGTAGGTGGCGGCGTCGCACGCGTTGGACACGCGGGTGAACCCGGCGGCCGCGATCTCGGCGACGCGGGCCGGCGTCAGCTCCGCCGCTGGTGGCCCGCACCAGAAGCCGATCACGAACGGGCCGGTGGCGAGGCCGTCCGGACCGGGATCGTCACCGGTGTGCGGCGCGCCCGTCTCCCCGGCCGTCTCGCCGCCGGTCTCCGAGTCGGGCGGATCTTCGGACTCCGACTCGGTGGGCTCGGAGTGGGGTCGAGGTCGATCCGTCTCTTCGGGGCCAGGCGTGACGTCAGGTCGCCGCGCGGTCTCGGTGGCGGGGTCCTTCGTGCACGCCATCAACGCGCCCAGCAGCCAACGCATGGCGCCTCCAGGCGGGCGAGCGTAACCGGTGCCTACGCGCCCACCATTACGGGGTCGCTGCGCAGCTCGGCGCCGGTGTCGAACCCGTCGTCGAGCGTGGCGATACAAACGACGCTGTCCCCAGGGGCGAACGAAGCGCCGTCCAGGGTGGGGCTGGACCCCGCCGACGCGCCGCTGACCTCCCACTGCACGGTGATCCCGATCGCGTCGCCGTCGTCGTCGTTGGCGCCCTCCACGACGCACGACGCCACCGAATCCGCCGTGAGCGCCGGGGGGTCGACGCGCGCGAGCGTGCCCGTGGGCGGACTGTTGCGGATGATCACCGACGTGAAGACCGGGGTTCCCACGCTGTAGCCGTCGAAGGGCGTCGCGGTGAACCGCACGACCTGGCCGCGCTCCGTCCGGCTCGCGACGAGCGTGGGGGACTTCCAATTCAGCGCGCGGCCATCGGCCTCCCACTCATAGCCCCACTTGACGGTGTCGTTGTCCGCGTCCGTGTAGGTAGCGGTGGCGACGAGGTCGTCGTTCGTCGTCGGGGTCGCCGGCTCGATCGTGACGTGCGCCACGGGTACGCTGTTGAGGATCTCCACGTACGCCGTCGCGAGCTGCCCGACCTCGTCGGTCACCACCACGGTCCAGATCTCGGTGGCCGACGCCGGCACCACGGGCGACGTGAACCCTACCATGCCCGCCCCGTCCTTGGCCCAGGCAACGGTCGCGTCACCGCACCCTCCCGTGATGGTCGCCACCAGATCGTTGACGGTGGTAGGCGCTGATGGCGCGATCGAGACGCTCAACGGACCATCGGGGACACACGGCGCTTCGGTCTCGGTCTCCGTCTCGACGCGCCCCGCAGTGTCGAACGCGGTGTCGGCCGGATCGGCGATGTGGGTCTCGTGCGGCTCCTTCGGCGTACAACCAACCAGCACCAACCACACGCTCCCACGCATCACACGCTCCCCAACCGACGCTCCGTCAACGTCGCGGCACCCAGCTAACGCAGCGCGGCGTGGGGCGACCCGCGCCGTAACATCACGAAATCCGGGGTGAACACCCGGAGGCCGCTCATCGAGCCACTTCGGTCAGAACAAAGGTACCGTAGCCTCCCCGTACGTGCCTTGCGACAGCTTCACGCCCACCCGAGCTGGGCCCACGACGTCCCGCTCGTCACCAACGTCGCTGCGAACATCGCCATGCCTGCGTCGCGTCGAGCTCTGCCGCCGCCCCGGGGTTCGCCCGACGAACCGCCGCGTACTGCACCGCCTTCACGATGATGTTCGCGTCCACCGACCCGGGCGTGGTGAACCACCGCCCAACGTACAGGAAGGACCATGTCGTCGTCGACCACGCCCGCACCACGAACTGCATCCGCGTCAAGGGTCGACGCTCTCGACGACCGGCCGGGATCACGCAGAGAACGCAGAGAACGCAGAGAGGCCATTCGCACTACGCACGTTTCGACTTCCCCAAACCGTTAGGGTGTGCAGCGCCCCTTGCTGGGCCTCTCTGCGTTCTCTGCGTGATATCCCTCGAACGTGCGACGCCCTCTCCGCGCGATACAACGAAGCCGGCAGCGTCGACGCTCTCGACGACCGGCGGGATCACGCAGAGAACACAGAGAGGCCATTCGCACCGCGCACGTTTCGACTTCCCCAAACCGGTTGGATGTGCAGCGCCCCTCGCTGGGCCTCTCTCCGTTCTCTGCGCTCTCTGCGACGCCCTCACCGCGCATTGAGCCTCGTGGGATCCTGCGTGCACGCCAGCAACGCACCCAGCAGCCAGGTCACGCAGCCTCCCAGGCTCGGCAGTCTGGCGGACCACGCAAAGCCGCCGTCCGCCACCTCACAACCAGGGCATGACCGCGACCGCCGACGACCGACCGCCCGTCGCCTCCACCCCGCCCACGCCGACGATCACCCCGCCCGGCAGGATCGCCCAGTGCGCCTCCGTCACCCCGACG
Organism: uncultured Pseudomonadota bacterium; assembly: GCA_903897935.1. Classification (GTDB taxonomy): domain Bacteria; phylum Myxococcota_A; class UBA796; order UBA796; genus CAIUDO01. The sequence continues at coordinate 2,782 of CAIUDO010000352.1, read as the reverse complement.
TCGACGAACGACCGCAGCGCCCCGGACTCCCGATCCCGCAGCTCGATCGTCGGGTTCGGGTCCGTCTTTCCCGCGTCGCGCCACCCGCCGGCTACGAGCCACGTCGCGTCGTCGTACGCCACCACCGACGGCCACCCACGCGCGTCGCCCAGCGGCTCTTCCAGGTACAGGTTCACGCTCGACGGCAGCACCCGCCACACCGCGTCCGTCGCCAGCCCCGTCGCCGCGTCCACACCGCCGAACACCCACGCGAGCCCGTCGTCGGCGACCAGCGCGGCGCCGACCACCTCGGGGTAGGCGCCCGGGAACGCCCGGTACGACCGCGCGACGTCCCGGTTGCCCGCCTCCGACAGGTCGAACAGGCCCCACGCGCCGCTGGCCTGCCCCACCGTCACCACTAAGCCGTCGCCGGTCCCGACGCAGCCCGTGATCGACGCTACGGGCGCGCCCTCCACCGCGTAGGTCGACCACGACCACGACGCCCCGGCGTCGCCCCGGAACAGCTCGATCTCACCGGCCGACGCGTTGCCGCCCGCCGTGAACGCGCCTTCATCCAGCGTCTGCGCCATGCAGTGCCCGACGCGGGGGTAGGTCAGGTAGTCCTGGGTGACGAGCCGCTCGCGGTCCTGCGACCACCACACGGTCTGGTCGAGCACCACGCCGTCGCGCCCGACGCCGCCGCTCAGCACCAGCTCCCCGTCGCCGAACGGCGCCGCGACGAGGCCCCACGCGCCCCGATCCAAGAAGGTCGAACCCTCGGAGAACCCGCCCAGGGCGTCGAACCACACGGCGTCGTCGTACGGGACGTCGCTGCCGGGCGCGCGGCCGCCCAACAGGATCACCTGCCCGCCCGGCGCGGTCGTGATCGCGGCGTCCACCCGGGCCTCCGACAGCGCGCCGTCGAGCGGGATCGGCGTATTGACCGGCAAGAACAGCAGCTCGGCCGCTACGTCGACGCCGGGTTGCACGAGCAGCGGGCGGCTGCGACCGGCGGCCTGCACCTCGTCGCCGACCAGCGCCTCGACCTGGATGACCACCATCCCGTAGGTCTGCACCGGCTCTGCGACGACGCCCGCGTACGGGTCGCCGCTGTACGACACCAGCTCGACGCCTTCCGGCGTCAGCACGCGCACCACCAGCAGGTCGGCGCCGACGAGCGGGTTGACACCCTCCGGGCTGACGAGCACCAGCGACAACCCGCCCGAGGTGACCGGCTCGTCCGCCGGCCCGCAGCCCAGCAAGGCGAGCGCCGCGATCACGCCGACGGACCGAACCGGACGTCGAGCAGCTCCCGAAGCGTCCGGTGCAACCCACCGAACCCACCGTTCGACAGGATCGCCACGACGTCGCCCGGGTGGGCCCGCGCGGCCACCGTGCGCGCGATCGCGTCGACGTCCGGCAGGCCGACCGCGTCGACGCCCCGCGCCGACAGCGCCTCGACCAGCCGCTCCGACGAGAAGCGGTCCTCCTCCGCGATGCGGCTGGTGTCGAACGGCGCGGCGATGATGACCTGATCCGCGGCGTCGAACGCCTCACCATACGCCTGCTGGAACACCGCCCGACGCGACGTGGCGGAGCGCGGCTCCCAGATCGCCCACAGCCGCCTTCCGCCGAAGCGCGCGCGCAGCGCCTCCAACGTGACCTTGACCGCGGTCGGGTGGTGCGCGAAGTCGTCGACGAGCGTGACGCCGCCGGGCTCCCCGATGACTTCCTGGCGCCGCTTGATGCCGAGGAACGTCTCGAAGCCGGCCGCCAACCGCTCCGGATCGGCGCCCGCGGAGATCGCGGCCGCGACCGCCGCCACCTGGTTGTACAGGTTGTGCGCCCCGACCATGCACGACGTGAACGTGCCGAGCGACGCGCCCTCCCGCAGCACCGAGAAGCGCATCACGCCGCGCCGGGTGTCGACCTCCTCGATCCGACCGTCCCAGTCCTGATCCGGGCCGTACCGAAGCACCGCGCACGGCGCCCCGGACGCCACGTCGCGCGCGCCGTCGTCGTCCCAGCGCACGATCAGGCGACCGTCCGCCGGCATGCCCGCCACCAACCGGCGGAACGACTGCTTGACGTGGTCGAGGTCGCGGTAGATGTCGGCGTGGTCGAACTCGACCGAGGTGATCACGCAGGTCCGTGCGCGATAGTGAAGGAACTTCGGCCCCTTGTCGAAGAAGGCCGTGTCGTACTCGTCGCCCTCGATCACGAAGACCTGCCCCCCACCGCCGCGCGCGCTGCGGGGGAAGTTCGCGGGCACGCCGCCGATCAGGTAGCCGGGCGCGAGCCCCGCCTGATCGCACAGCCACGCCGTGATCGCCGTCGTGGTCGTCTTGCCGTGGGTGCCAGCGATCACGACGGAGTGGGTGCGGTCGAGCCAGCGCTTGCCGAGCAGCTGCGGCATCGAGACGTACGGGATGTCCGACGCCAACAGCGCCGCCGCCTCGGCGTACTCGGCGCGGATCACGTTGCCGACCACGACGAGGTCGGGCCGCGGATCGAGGTTCTTCGCTTCGAAGCCCTCCATCACGCGGATGCCGAGCCCGGCGAGGTAGTCGGACATCGGCGGGTAGACCGCGCGATCGGAGCCGGTGACGGCGTAGCCGGCCTCGACGAGCATGCCGGCGAGCGCGCCCATGGCGGTGCCGGCGACGCCCATCAGGTGAACGGTGCGGAGCGGATCGGGGAGCGACGCGTCGTCGGTGAGGAGGGGCACGGGGACGTCCGGGGAGGGTGGGTCAGGCCTCGTTGACGCGCGCGCGGGCCTCGAGCGCCCGCAGGTCGTCGGCCG
>CAIUDO010000351.1 GCA_903897935.1 uncultured Pseudomonadota bacterium | reverse complement strand
CGCTCGGGGTCGCGCCTGGCGCGGTCGTCGCGGGCCTGTTGCCGCGCGCCCCAGAGCAGTTGGCGTTGTTCCTCGGATGCCTGCGGTACGGCTGCGCGTGGATGCCGATCAACGCCCGCGCGACCGCGCGCGAGCTGGAGGCGCAGGCCCGCGACGCCGGCGCGTCGCGCGTGTGGGTGCCCGCCGCGATGGCCGACGCGGTCGGCGCCCTCGGCGACGCCGTCTGCGTAGCCGAGGAGCTCCCTTCGCTCCTGGGGAGGTCTGCGCTTCCGCTCGCCGTGGTCGGTGCCGGGGACCCCCTGGCCGACGCGCCCGCGCTCGCGTGCGCGACCTCGGGCACCACCGGGCGGCCCAAGATCGCCTTGTTGTCGCACCGCAACCTGTCCGCCACCGTCGAGGCGCTGCACGAGGCCTGGGGGTGGCGCCCCGACGACCGGCTGGTCCACGCGCTTCCGCTCGATCACATCCACGGCCTCGTCGTCGCGCAGCTCGTGGCGTGCCGGGCCGGCGCCGAAGCCGTCTGGTTGCCGCACTTCGACGCCGACGAGGTGTTCCACGCGGTCCGCGAGACGTCCGCGACGGTGTTGATGGGCGTGCCCACGTTCTACCACCGCTTCATGGCCCTCCCGGCGTCGCGCGCGTCCGACTTGTGGTCCCTTCGCCTCGTGACCTGCGGGTCCGCGCCGCTGCCCGCTCCGTTGTTGGAGGCGTTCGCCCAGCGCTTCGGCGTGCGCATCCTCGAGCGCTACGGCATGTCCGAGGTGGGCATCGTGTTGTCCAACCCCTTGGACGGGGAGCGCGTGGCGGGCGCGGTCGGGAGCCCGCTCCCTGGCGTACACGCGCGGGTGGTCGACGCCGACGGCGCCGACGTGCCCGACGGGGCGCCCGGCGAGCTCCTCCTCCGCGGCCCGTCGGTGTTCGACGGGTACCTGCGGCTCGTCAACGGCGCCCCGACCCGCGACCGGAGCTGCTTCGTCGACGGACCAGACGGGTCGGAGTGGATGCGCACCGGCGACGCCGTCACGCGCGAGGCCGGCGTCTACCGCGTCGTGGGGCGGCTCAAAGAGATGATCATCACTGGCGGATCGAACGTGTACCCAGCCGAGGTCGAGGCCGTGCTGGCCGAGCACCCCGGCGTCGCCGAGGTCGCGGTGTTCGGCGTGCCCGACGATGACCTCGGCGAGCGGCCCGTCGCCGCCCTGGTCCCGCGCGGAGCGGGCGTCACCGGCGCCGAGCTCGTCGTGTGGGCGCGGGCGCGCCTCGCGCCGTACAAGGTGCCCCGCGCGGTCACCCTGCGCGACGCGCTGCCCCGGAACGCCATGGGCAAGCTCGTCAAGGGTGAGCTCGTCGCGTCGTGGGGCCGCGTCGTCGCACGGCGCGGCTGCCGCGCGGACCACGCCACCCTGGTCGCGTGGAACGTCGCGATGGCGGCCGAGACCGAGTCGATCGACCTCGACGTCGACGTCGTGTCGCGCGGGGTGGCCGCCGCGCTCGATGACCCCGCGCGCGGCACCTACTGGTTGGCCGAGCGCGCGGGGCGCGTGGTCGGTCAGCTCATGGTCACGCCCGAGTGGAGCGATTGGCGCGCCGCGTGGGTGCACTGGATCCAGAGCGTGTACGTGCCGCCCGAGGCCCGCGGTCAGGGCGTGTACCGGGCGCTCGCCACCGCGGTCGCCGACGCCGCGCGCGCGCAAGGGGCCGCTGGTTTGCGGCTGTACGTGGACCAACGAAACACACCCGCGATGGCCGTCTATGCCCGCCTCGGAATGAACGGCGACCACTACCGGGTGTTCGAGCGCATGTTCGACGGCGACGGCGCATGAGGCCGCTGCCGCACGCAGAGCAGGTCCGGGCCGCCCGCGCCGAGACCGAGCGCGCGATCGTCGCCGCGGGCGACCTCGCGCGTGTGGAGGCCGCCCGCGGGGTGCAGCGCTGGTACGCCGAGAACGGCCGGCCGCTCGTCGAGCCTCCGCCGGGCGCCGAGCTGGTCGGACCCTTGACGGTCCGCTGGCCGTCGATCGGTGCGCGCGAGCGGCTGACCGACTGGCTCGACGACGCCGCGGCCGCGCTGGCGCCCATCGCGGCGCAGGCCGGCCACCTCGCGCACACGCTCGAGCACCTGCAGCACGCCCAGGCGGCGGCCCTGGCCCGCGATGAGTGGCACGACGAGCGCGTACGCGTGGCCGAATGGAGCGCCGCGCTCGCGGCGTTGCAGGCGCAGATCGAGCCTGTCGTGCGCCAGTTGGCGGTGCTCGAGGCGTCGCGCAGGGCCCTCGATCGACCGGTGACCGCAGCGGCCGCCGCGGCGTCGTGCGACGCGACCCGGCTCGTCCTGGAGGCGGTTGGGGTCACGCTGCCCCCAGACGTCGCCCCCGAAGACGCCCACGCGCGCCTCGCGGCCCTGCGCGCGTCGATCGACCACGCGATCGGCCCGCTCGCAGCGCGCCTCTCCGCGATGAACCAAGAGGCCGACCGCGTTCGCGCCTTGCTGCTCGGAGCCGTCGGATGAACAAGCCTGGGGTCATCCTCCTGAACTTCGGGGGCCCGCAGGGCCCCAACGAGCTCGAGCCGTTCCTGCACGCGCTCTTCGACGACGTCTTGCCGTTCCCATCGTGGATCCGAGGCTTCGCTGCGGGGATCATCGCGCGTCGGCGGGCGCCGAAGGTGCTGCCCGCGTACACCCACATCGGGTGGTCCCCGGTCGTGCCGACCACGATCGCCCAGCGCGACGCCGTCGCCGCCGCGCTCGCCGAGCGCGGCGTGCAGGTGCCCATCGCGGCCGGGATGATGTACACCGCGCCGAGCGTGCGGTCCGCGGTCGACGAGCTCGATCGGGCCGGCGTGGACGGCCTGATCGCGGTCGCGATGTTCCCTCAGTACAGCACGTACACCACCGGGTCGGCGTTCACGATGCTCGCGGCGGCCCTCGACGCGTCCGGCCGTGGCGCGTGGCCGGTGCACTACATCCCGGCCTATTACGCTCGTCCTTCCTACATCGGCGCCGTCGTGGACACCGTGCGCGGCGCGATCGACCGGCTCGGGCCGCCCGACCCGACGCGCCCGAGGCACCTGCTGTTCTCGCCCCACGGCGTGCCCACCGCCGGCCAGGCGAGCGGCGACCCGTACCCGGATCAGACCCGCGAGACGTGTCGGCGGGTCGTCGAGGCCCTCGGCGGATCGACGCCGTGGAGCATCGGCTGGCAGAGCCGGGTGGGTCCCACGCGCTGGTTCGAGCCGTCGACCGTCGACGAGGTGCGGCGCCTCGGGGCGTGCGGTGTGCGTGAGTTGGTCGTCGTCCCGATCAGCTTCGTCGGGGAGCACATCGAGACCCTCGAGGAGCTCGACGTCGAGGTCGCGGGGGTCGCGAAGTCCGCCGGGATCACGTCGTACGCCCGCGCTGCCGCGCTCGGCCTGCACCCCGGACTCATCGAGGCGATCGCCGCCGAGATCACCGACGCGGTCGCGCAGATCGGCGCCTACCGCTGCTTTCGGTGCCTCGTCCCTCGCGAAGCGGCCCACCGGACGCAGGGGCGCTGCCCGAGCTGCAAGGCTACAATCCCGGCGTTCCTCCATCGCCACCCGGCGGCCGACCCCGCGCCGCCCTCGCCCACGAGCCGCCCGTGATCCGCGTTGTCACCAAGCAAGACGTCGACGCTGCCTCGAAGGAGATCGAGTCCGCGCCGCGCGTCGCGATCGACACCGAGTTTCACGCGGAGCGTCGGTACTACCCGAAGCTCTACCTCGTACAGGTGCACGTGCCCGACGGCACGACCTGGTTGTTCGACCCGCTGGTGCCCGGCCTGTTGGAGCACGCGGCGCCCGCGCTTCGCGCCGTACCTTGGCTGGTGCACGGCAGCGCGTACGACCTCCCGCTCCTGCACGGGGCGCTCGGGGGCCTCACCGGATCCCTGTTCGACACGCAGCTCGCCGCGGGGCTCGTCGAGGCGGCGTGGCCCAGCCGCCTGGGCGTGCTGTGCGAGCGCTGGATCGACACCCGCATCCCGAAGGCGGCCACGCTGACGGACTGGAGCCGGCGGCCCCTTCACGACGCGCAGATCCGCTACGCGGCCGACGACGTGCTGGTGCTCCCCGCGCTCGCCGACGCCCTCACGCGCGCGCTCGACGAGCGCGGCCGCGGCGCGCTGTCGGACGCCGCCCACGCCGAAGCCCTCGCGCACGGCGCCGCACAGCCCCCCGTCGACCGCGCGTGGACCGAGATCCCGGGCGCTGCGAACCTCACGCCGGCGGGCGCCGCGGTGCTGCAGGAGCTCGCCGAGTGGCGCGAGCGCGTCGCACGCGACGCCGACCAGCCCGCGACCGCGCTGATCTCGAACGGCATCCTGTTGGACCTGGCGCGCAACACGCCCACGACCGCCAACGACTTGCGGGCGAACCGCCGTTTCCCGAAGAAGCTCATCGACTCGTGGGGCCCCGACCTGCTGGAGTGCATCCACGCGGCGCGGCGCCGGCCCGAGTGGGGCCACCCGCGGTTCCCGTTCACGCACAGCGCCGCCGGCCGCCGCCTCGCCTTCGTGGAGTGCGCGGCCGCGGCGGCCGGAGCGGCGGGCCAATTCGGTTGGAAGCTCGCCGCCCCCCCGCACGTCCGCGAGGCGCTCGCGCTGCTGGAGGCGCCTACTCGGGCCGACGTCACGGCGGCGTGCGCGACCCCGCCGTGCGCGACCGGCTGGCGCGACGACCTGATCGGCGACGAGCTGGCCGCCGCGCTCACTGGCGCGCGACACCTCACGCTCGTCGACGGAGAGGTCCGGCTCACGTGAGCCTCGCTGGATCCGCGTGCGCTTACCGCCCCTGACACGGCCCCCCACGGTCGTCGCCGAGTCGATACCGAACCGTATGTCGCATCACGCGCAAGATTGGGCTAACAACGGCACCCGGCCCCAATCGGGGGGAGCCGCCGGCGCGTCCTCGCTCCGGCGCGCCACCACGCCCGAAGATCGCATCGCCCAGACAACCCGGCTAGTTCCTTGGTTCTGGCGGCCGGTCCGCCCTCAGACCGAGCACGGCGCTACACTGCGCCCACTTCCATGGAGCTCATAGATGGCCCGCGCCACTGGTGGACGAAACCGCGCCGCGATCTTCCTGCTGGTCTCCATGCTGGCGGCCATCGTCGCGACGACCTTCCTCTACCGACTGGTCTCGCAGATGAACGCGTCGATCCCCAAGCAGCCCGATCCCACCGTGCAGGTCGTGGTCGCCCAGAAGACGCTGTACCAGGGCGAGACGATCCGCGAAGAGCACGTCGCGCTCAAGGACGTGCCGCCCGACTTCATCCCGGAGACCGTCTTCTACAACCTCGACGAGGTCATCGGTCGCGTGCCGCGTGAGCGCGTGCTGATCGACGAGTACATCCGCGAGGAGCGCCTCGCCGATCCCGAGGCCGGGGTCGGCCTGAACGCCATCATCCCGCGCGGCATGCGCGCCGTCTCGCTGAACATCACCGACGCGTCCGCGGTGTCCGGCTTCCTCAACCCGGGCAACTACGTCGACGTCCTGGTGACGATCGAAGCACCGAAGGACCGCTCCGGCGGCGCCAAGAAGAAGACGATCACGCTGCTCCAGGCCGTCTACGTGCTCGCGGTCGACAACCGCATGGGCGGCGAAGACGCGGCGGAAGGCAAGATCAAGCCGTCGGTCACGCTCGCGCTCACCCCCGAGCAGGCCGAGCAGGTCACGCACGCCAAGATCGAAGGCGACGTCGCGCTCACGCTGCGCAACGACGTCGACGTCACCCGGGTGGAGACGCACGGCGCCATCAATCGGGTGCTCATCGGCCGCGCCGAGCAGCCCGCGATGTCGGTCTCCGAGCTGCTCAAGCGCCCCGAGGTCACCACGTCGAGCGAGCAGAGCCGCACCAAGGAGTCCCTGCACCTCATCCGCGGCGGCAAGATCGTGAAAAAGACGGTTGACGACGATGGCTCCACCACCGCCGGCAACAAGTGATACCGTCGCCCCGACCCCATCCCACCGAGGCTTCGACCCGACCATGAACCCGTTCCGCTTCCTCCCGACGATCGCGGCGACCGCCGCCCTCCTGGCCTTCGCGGCGCCCGCGCTGGCCGAGGACGACGCCCACTGGCTCGATATCGAGATGGGCAAGAGCGTCGTGCTCGAGACACCCAAGAACGCCACCGCGATCGCCATCACGGACCCCACCGTGGCCGACGTCGTGCCGCTCGCGAGCGCCAGCCGCCTCCAGATCCAGGGCAAGAAGGTCGGCTCTACCGACCTCGTGGTCCAGCTCGGCTCCGGCGTGCCCCCGATCATCTACGAGGTCACGGTCCACCGCGATCTGTCCGAAGTCGTGCGCCGCATCGACGACATCGTCGAGGGCACCCCGCCGCGCACCTTCCCGCTTGAGAACCGCATCGTCGTCGAGGGCGAGGTCGACGACCTCGACACGCTCGAGCGCATCGCTCAAGTCGCGCGCATCTACGACCCCCAGTTCGTCAACCTGATGCGCGTCCGTGGCGACCATCAGGTCCAGCTCGAGGTCGTGTTCGCCGAGGTGGACCGCTCCGGTCTCCGCGAGCTCGGCCTCAACTGGGCGTGGACCGACGCCTCCAACTACGGCTTCGCGTTGCAGTCCAGCGCCGCCAACCCGGCCAACTTCATCGGCCCGGTGCCGATCGGCCCGACCGCGCTGATCAACGGCGGGTTGCTCAACAGCACGTCGGCGGGAACGTTCAACGCGTACGGCGTCATGCTGCCGATCGGCCTCGGCGTCATCTTGTCGATCCTCGACGACTACAAGCTGTCGAAGACGCTGTCCCAGCCCACGCTGGTGAGCTTGTCCGGTCAGCAGGCCGACTTCATGGCCGGTGGTGAGGTCCCGGTGCCCGCTCCGGCCGGCCTCGCGGGCGTCACCGTGCAGTTCAAGCCGTACGGTGTGCTGCTCACCTTCGTGCCGACCGTGCTGGCCAACAACGTGATCGACCTGCGCGTCGACCTTGAGGTCAGCCAGCCGGACTACGCGACCGGCACGCGCCTGACCGGCGTCGAGATCCCGGGCTTCCTGACCCGCAAGGGCTCGTCGCACCTGCGCCTGCAGAGCGGCATGACCTTCGCGATGGCGGGCATGCTCACCGACAACATGACCTACACGCGCGCGATCGTGCCGTTGCTCGGCCAGATCCCGCTCATCGGGTCCCTGTTCCGGTACACCCGCCACGAGCGGGAAGAGCTCGAGCTCGTCATCTTCGTCACGCCGCGGCTCGTCCGCCCGATGGCCCCCGGCGAGGTCCCGGCGCACCCCGGCGCCAACGAGAACAACCTCCCGAGCGACTTCGAGTTGTTCCTGCTCGGCCTCGACCACCGCACCGGCTCGCGTATCGGCGACGGCGAGCCGCAGATCAACAACGCCCAGCCGGCCGGCATGGTCGGTCTGGACCGCTAAACAGGAGGAGCCGTTGCGTCAGGTCGGGAAAGGGCGGAACGCTGCGTCCGTCGTGCTGGTCGGACTCGACACCGAGTCCGTCGGTACGGTGCGCGAGATCCTGCAAGCTGAGGCGGTGTTGCCGCCCTCCTCCGTGTCGTTTGGCGACGCGCTCGGCGTCATCAAGCGGACCCGGCCGGACGTCGTCATCGTCGGCATGTTCCAGACGATGGACGCCGCGCTCGCGCTCGCGCAGGCGGTGAGCCGGGACGAGCCGGGCGTGGTCATGATCGCGCTCGCCGACAAGGGCAACGCCGACGCCATCTTGTCGTCGATGCGCGTCGGCTACAAAGAGTACGTGGTCCTGCCGAACGACGCGCCGCAGCTGCGTCAGGCGGTGCACGACGCCGCGTACAAGCAGGTCGACGAAGACGTCAACGGCCTCGTGGTGTCGATGGTCGGGGCGAAAGGCGGCGTCGGCACCACGCTGCTGGCGACCCACCTCGCGGCCGAGCTCGCCGCGATCCACAGGGTGCTCTGTATCGACCTCGACTTCGGCAACGGCGACGTCGCGTCCGTACTCGACCTCACGCCGCGCGACTCCTTGGTGGACCTGCTGCCGAGGGCCGACCGAATCGACGAGCGGATGCTGACCGGCTCCGTCGGCGTGCACCGCTCGAAGGTGCACGCGCTCACGCAGCCGAACGAGTACGACCACAACGCCGAGCTTCGCGGCGACGACATCTACAGCATCATCCTCGCCGCCGCGCGGGGCTACCAGTACGTGCTGGTCGACTGCGGATCGTACATCAACGAGCCCGTCGGGACCGCGCTGCAGGTGGCCGACCTCGTGGCGCTCGTCACCACGCCGGACGTGATCGCGGTCCGCGACGCGTATCGGCGCATCAAGAGCCTCGGTCAGCTTGGCGTCGAGACGGAGAACATCCGCCTCATCGTGAACCGAAACTCCAAGACCTCGTTCGTCTCGATCCCCGACATCGAGGAGAACCTGGGCATGAAGGTGTCGGCGATCATCTCGGACGACCCGCGCACGGTCGGCCAGGCGATGAACGAAGGCAAGCTGGTCCGCGAGATCAACCGGCGCTGCGACGTCGCACGCGAGCTCTCGAACCTGGTGGCCGCCCTGACGGCTGACCCGGGCGAAGCGGCGGCGGCGACGGCAGCGCCCGACAGTGGCTTTTTCTCCCGTCTCTTCAAGAGCAAGGGTTGAGTGATCCATGGGTGGCACCCGGCTGATCGATCGCGTTCGTGGCGCGCAGCGGCTGCGGACCAGCGGGAAGACGACCGACCTCGAAGAGTTCGACCGGATCAAGAAGGATCTCCACCACGAGATCCTTGAATCCATCGACTTCGAGACCCTCGGCAACACGCCGCGTGACGAGCTCCAGGCGAAGCTGCGGCAGAGCCTGACCGAGCGCGTCGAGAGCCGTCAGCTCCCGCTCAACCGCATGGAGCGCGAGCGCCTGATCGAGGAGATCCTCGACAACATCCTGGGCCTCGGGCCCCTCGAGCCGCTGCTTCGGGATCCCGAGGTCAGCGACATCATGATCAACGGGCCGGACGTCGTGTTCGTCGAGCGCAAGGGCAAGCTCGTCCTCACGAACGTGCGGTTCAACGACTCGAAGCACCTGATGCAGATCATCGATCGCATCGTGTCCGCGGTCGGTCGCCGCGTCGACGAGACGAACCCGATGGTCGACGCGCGTATGCTCGACGGGTCGCGGTTCAACGCGATCGTGCCGCCCCTCGCGCTCGACGGGCCGTGCGTGTCGATCCGGCGGTTCGGAACCATCCCGATCACCGCGGAAGACCTCGTCGCGCTGGGCTCGATCCCGCGGCCGGTGCTCGAGGTGCTCCGCGGCGCCGTGCGGTCGAAGCTCAACGTCGTCATCTCCGGCGGCACGGGGTCGGGCAAGACCACGCTGCTCAACGTGTTGTCCTCGTTCATCCCGTCGAGCGAGCGCATCATCACGATCGAGGACTCAGCCGAGCTTCAGCTCCAGCAGACGCACGTCGTCCGGTTGGAGACCCGCCCGTCCAACATCGAAGGCAAGGGCGAGATCGGGCAGCGCGAGCTCGTGAAGAACTGCCTCCGGATGCGGCCCGACCGCATCATCCTCGGCGAGATCCGCGGCGCCGAGGCCATCGACATGCTCCAGGCCATGAACACCGGCCACGACGGCTCGCTGGCCACCGTGCACTCGAACTCGTCGCGCGACGCGTTGGCGCGGTTCGAGACCATGGTCGGCATCGGCATGCCCAACATGTCGGACAAGTCCATCCGCGAGACCATCGCGCGCGCGCTCGACTTGATCCTGCAAGTCGATCGCCTGCCCGACGGATCGCGCCGCATCCTGTCCGTGACCGAGGTCACGGGCATGGAAGGTCCGGTCATCACGACGCAGGACATCTTCGTGTTCGAGCAGCGGACCATCGACGAGCAAGGAAAGGTGCGCGGGGCCTTCAAGGCAACCGGCATTCGCCCGCGCTTCGCGCCGCGTCTCGCGTCGAACGGGATCCGACTCTCCAACGAGCTCTTCCGCTTCGAGCAAGAGGTCTGAGTTGCCTCAGCTTCTCATCGTCATCATCCTCGCGGTCGTCTTCACTGCAGTCCTGTCCGTCGGGCAGGGTGCGTACTGGGCGAGCGTAGCCAAGAAAGAGAAGGACGAGCGCGAGCTTCTCCGTCGCCTCGGCATGCTCGCCGAGACCGGCGGCAGCCAGCTCTTCCGCGATCGCACCGCCGACGCCACTGCCTTGGCGCTGGGCTCCATCGGCGCCCACCTCCAGGCGTCGTTGGAAGCGGCCGACAGCAAGACGAAGGTCGGCGGCCTCATGGGCCAGATGGCCGGCGTCGGGGCCGGCGCGTTCTTGCTCACCGCGGCGTTCTCCGGGAACATGGTCGGCGCCGTGGCGGTCGGCTTGGTGTTCGCGATGGTGCCGTACCTGCTGCTGAAGCGGTCGGCCGCGAACCGCGCCGCCAAGCTGATCGAGCAGCTGCCCGACGCCCTCGACCTCATGGCGCGCTCGCTCCAAGCCGGTCTCGGGTTGCTCGAGACGTTCCGGACGGTCGCCGAGGAGATGCCGCTGCCGATCGCGCAGGAGTTCGGGCGTGTGTTCGAGGAGATTCGGCTGGGTCGCGATTACCGCGAGGCGCTCGGAAACATGATCGAGCGCAACCCGTCGACGTTCGACCTCCGGTTGTTCGTCTCCTCGGTCCTCCTCCAGCGCGAGACCGGCGGTAACCTCATCGAGATCCTCGACAACATCTCGGGCACCATCCGCGCCCGCTTCATCTTCCAGGCGAAGGTGCGCGCGCTGACGTCCGAGGCGCGCTTCTCGGCGTTGATCCTCGGCGGCTTGCCCCTCGTCGTCGCGGGCATCGTCTCTGTGTCGAACCCAGACTACCTCAACCCGCTGTTCAACGACCCGCTCGGCAACTTCTTCCTTCTGTACTTCTTCCTCTCGTACTGCTTTGGCGGCTTCCTGATGATGCAAGTCTCCAAGGTGGAGGTGTAACCATGGAAGGCTTGATCCTCGCCGCAGCGGTACTTGCGGTCATCGCGCTCGCGGTGGGCTTGTTCATGTTCCTGAACCCGTCCCGTACCGGCGCCGACCGCGTGCGCGACCTCACGGGCTCGAACACCCCTGTCAACGAGGACGCGCAGCTGCAGGCGGTGGCGGAGCGCCTCGCGAAGCTCGCCAACTCGTCGAACGAAGAGGAGCAGTCCCTGCTCCGCTTGAAGATGATCCAGGGCGGGTACATGCACCGCAACGCCCTCGAGTTCTTCAACTCCATCCGCGTGGTCGCCGCGATCGGCGCGCCGGTCGTGCTGGTGCCGATCTTCTTCGGCGGCAAGGATCTCATCTGGACCATCGGCGGCGTCGTCGTGCTGGCGGCCGCCGGGTACTACATCCCGCAAGGCATCCTGGACGGCCGGGTGGCCGCTCGCCAAAAGCGCTTGTTGGCACCGTTTCCGGACTCCCTCGACCTGCTCGTCACCTCGGTCGAGGCGGGCCTGGGCCTCGACGCCGCGTTTCGCCGGGTCGCCGAGGAGCTCAAGTCCGCCGCCCCCGAGCTGTCGTGGGAGTACATGCTGGTGAACCAGCAGACGTCGGCGGGCATGACGCGCATCGAGGCGCTCAAGAACCTCGAGAAGCGCACCGGCCTCGCCGAGGTCAAGCAGCTCGTGAACATGCTCACGCAGAGCGAGCGCTTCGGTACCTCGATCGCCCGTTCATTGCGGGTGCACTCCGAGAACACCCGCGCGCTGCGGATGGCCCGCGCCGAAGAAGAGGCGGCCAAGGTGTCTCCGAAGCTGACGGTCGTCATGATCCTGTTCTTGTTGCCGTGCTTGATCGTCGTCCTGCTCGGGCCCGCCGTCGTACAAATCAAGAACAACCTTCTCTTCTGAGTCGTCGTATGCGCGTCCTTCGCTTGCTGCTCCCGTGCGCTCTGCTGGCGGCTCCTATGCTCGCCGGCTTCGGGTGCGCGAAGTCGGGAGACGCGGCCAAGCGCCCGGAGATCCAGGAGCCTGACCCGTGGGAGACCCCCGAGGGGCGGGAGCGTGTCCGGCTCGAGCTGGCGCGCGCCATGCTCGAGAGCGGCGACGCCGTGGGTGCGTTGGGGATCGTCGCGCAGGCGCGCGCTGAGGGGGCGTCCGGCTCCGAGCTCGACCTGCTGCAAGCCCGCGGCTTCATGCTGCAAGCGCTGAACTCCGAGGCCGAGCGCATGTTGCTCGACGTGCAGCGGGCGCTCCCCCGCGACCCACGGGTCCCGACGTGGCTCGGCGTGATCTACGCCGACACCGGCCGGGTCCCGGAGGCGATCGAGTCGTTCGAGCGCGCGGTCAAGCTCGACGACGCGAGCGCGCAGGCGTGGAACAACCTCGGGTTCTTGTTGATGAGCCAGCGGTCGTTCCCGGAGGCGATCGAAGCGCTGCAACGGGCGGTCGAGCTCGACCCCATGCAAGTCAAGTACCGCAACAACCTGGCGTTCTCGCTAGCGGCCTCTGGAAGACTCGCCGAAGCGCTGCAGCTCTTCGGAACGACCAGCGCGCCAGCGGACGCGCACGCCAACCTCGCCCTCGCGCTCGAGCTTGGCGGCGACCGGACCCAGGCGCTGGTCCACTACCAGCACGCACTGGTCTCAGATCCGAACAACACGGCGGCCAACGCCGGCATTCAACGCCTCAACACCTCTCGTTCACCGGAGCAGAACCCATGAACTCCCGCTTCGCTCTCCTCGTGCCCGTGGCGCTGCTCGCGCTCGGTACCGCCTGCGGCGAGCCACGCTACCTCGGCTGGGACTACGCGCGCGCGTACGTCGAGTGCTTCACCATGCAGGCCGACCTCACGCGCCCGTCGGTCGCCGGCTCCGAGTACCACCTGAGCGGCAACGAAGCGGCCGCGATCCGGATCCTCGTCCAGGAAGCGGCGACGGACCAAGAGACCGCCGAAGGCGAAGACCTCGAATAGGGCGCCGATCCGCGCCTGCCCCTCCCGTCGCGTGTGGCGGCCCCGCTCCCTGCGCCTGATCGCGACCGCGGAATCGCGCGCTAAGGAGGGCTGATTCGCCCATGCGACCCGTACGACGTTCGGTCGCCCCCCGCGCCTACGATCGCAGAGCCCCGTCATCGCCGCTGCCCGGAACAAGCCGTCGGTAACCATCGCGCTCGGCGTGCTCACGGGCGCGCTGGCTGCGGTCACCGTGATCCCCACCGCCATCCCGTTGTCCGCCCGCCTCGAGACGGCGCAAGAAGCGGAGACGCTGCGTCACGTCGCGCGCGTCGCCCAGGTCGCCGGGGGGCTCTACCAGGACGCCGCGTTGTTGCCGGGCAGCACCGACCGACTCGGCGTCGCGCACTTGTCGGTGCACGCGAACAGCGGCGCGACGCTCGAAGTGCAAGGGGCGAGGCTCGACGTCGACGTGCTGCGCGCGGCGTGCCAGGCGCCGCCGACGCCGCAGTTCGTGGTGCTCTCCGACGGCAAGCGTTGGGGGACCGCGTGCGCGTGGTCGTCCGACACCATGACGATCGCGGCGACACAACCCGAGGCGCGCCCGGTCTCCCGCCAGGTGTTCTTCCTCGTCTTCTTCTTGTCCGTGATCGTCGGCATCGTCACGGCGCTCGGTGTGCTTCGGATCTTGTCCCCGCTCAACCGGGTCTCCGAGGCCATGCGGCGGATCAGCGGCGGCGAGCGCGCCGTCAGGGTCGAAGAGACTGGCTTCGCGGAGCTGGACGCCATCATCGAGCAGGTCAACGCGACGTCGCAGGCGGTCGACGACCGCCACGACGCCATCGTGGGGCGGATCCACGTCGTCCAGGAGATGGCGCGCCTCGTCGCGCACGAGGTCCGCAACCCCCTGCAGGCGCTCGAGCTCCTCACGTCGCTCGTCGCGTCCGAAGACGATCCCAGCGAGCGCACCGAGCTGGCGCAGCGCATCCACGAGGAGATCCGCGGGCTCGACAACGTCGTCACGCGGCTGCTCCGCGAGGGCGCCACCACCGGCGCCCTCCGCGCCCGCACGAGCCCTCGGCAGCTCCGGTCCATCATCGAGCACGTCGTGGCGCTCCGTCAGCCCGAGGCGCGCAGCCGCGGGATCACGATCAGCACGAAGCAGCTCACCGACACGAAGCTCGACGTCGACGGGGTGCTGATCTCGCGCTCGATCGAGAACATCGTCGCCAACGCGATGTCCGTCGTCCCGCCCCAAACCGGCGTCATCGTGTTGTCGATGCGGGATCACGGCGAGTATGTCGAGGTGATCGTGGAGGACAACGGCACCGGCATCCCGGAGCACCTCGCGCCGCACGTGTTCGACGCCAACGTGAGCGGAGGCGGCGGCACTGGGCTCGGCCTCGCGCTCGTGAAGGGGGTCATGGACGCCCACGGGGGTTACGTCAAGCACGACAAGTCGCCCCTCGGCGGCGCGCGCTTCATCTGCGGCTTGCCGGTTCGCCCCAAGGAGTCAGCACAGTGACCGCGCTCCGAGTCCTGGTCGTCGACGACAACCGAGCAGCGGCCGACGCGCTGGCCCGGGTGCTCACCAAGGGGGGCGACCGCGTCGAGGCCGTCTACGACGGGGCGACCGCGATCGAGCGCATGGCGTCAGCCCCACCAGACTTGGTGCTCACCGACCTGCGGATGGAGCCCGTCGACGGCATGGCGGTGCTCGAAGCGGCGCGTAACCAGCGCCCGCCCATCGAGGTCATCGTGTTCACCGCGTACGGAGACGTCGATGTGGCCGTGCGCGCGATGCGCCTCGGCGCCCGCGACTTCTTGACCAAGCCGGTCACCGTCGACCAGGTCACCCGCCGCCTCGAGCAGGTGCGGGCCGAGCACGT
>CAIUDO010000350.1 GCA_903897935.1 uncultured Pseudomonadota bacterium | reverse complement strand
CGGCGTCGAGCGACGACGTCATGCGCGTTAGGTGCGGGTACACCCAGAACAGGTCCTCGGCGTCGCTCAGCGGACCGACCACCTGGTCTTCGAGCGCGGTGATGAGCCCGTCGGCGTCGAACGGCTCGCTCGTGTCGCCATAACATACGATACAGTCGTAGTACGACGACGGATCGTTGGTCTCGGGGAAGTCGCTCGGGAGCGGCATGTAGATCTGCAAGAGCGCCAGGGTGTACTGCGAAGGAGGCAGCCCGCTGCTCATCAGGTCGTCCATGAACGCTTGCCGGTCGGTCCGGGAGAACCCGCTCACGCCGTAGCCGCCCTCCCGGTACAACGAGCCGCGCAGGCCTTCGGTCGGCCCGGTCCAGTCGGTCGCGAACGCGTGCCCGGACGCCTCGTTGGCGGCCTGGGTGACGACGGCCTCGTAGTTGGCGCCGCCCGACCACCAGTCGATCATCGCGTCGTTGATGACGACGTGCAGGTAGCTCTCCGGGACCGCGCGGGACTGGCCGAGCACGTAGACCTCGAGGCGCATGTCGGGGCGGGCCGCGATCGAGGTCAATCGGATCGGCACCATCACCGACGACGCCGACCACCGCAGCCCGATCGGCGCGATCTCCCCCGACGAGCGGTCCTTCGAGAGGCGCAGCGCGACGAGGTACTGCCCGTCGGCGAGGTACGGCGCCAGCGCCGCGTCGACGCCGTCCGGCAGGTCGAACCCGTGGCCGTCCAGCCAGGCCTCGAGCTCGGCGGCGTCGGTCGCTTGCAGGACGACGGTGTCGTACGGGCCGACCTGCCCGGTGGAGACGACGTTCACGCCGCCGCTCTCGCTCGCCGAATAGACGGCGTCGTACAAGTACGAGCGCTCGTCTCCCGAGGTGCAGGACGACCGGTCGTCGCGGATGTCGAACCGCGGGCCGACGCGCTCGTCGAGCACGGTGAACAAGCTGTCGGTCGACAAGAACAGGTCGGGCACCGACGGGACGGGCACGACCCACGCGAAGTCGTCGGCGTCGCCTTCGAAGAAGATCTGCACGTGGGCGGTGACGGTGCCTTGTTGCTCGTCGACGGCGAACAAGATGCGCTCGGCGGACTGATCGACCGGCTCCACGCTGCTGCAGAAGAAGCCGCCACACGCGAGCGCCGGGCTCGGCGCGACCAGCGCGCCCACCAGGGCGAGACCAAGGACCGACATCGGGCACCTCCGCGCGCTCAGCCTAGCACGCGGCATGCCACACCGAAAGCAAGCCACGAACCCAATAAGAGCGCACGACGTCGCTGCACCGACCCGCACGACCGTGACATCACGATCACGGTCGGCCCGACGCACCCCGCCGACATACGGGGCGCGGGTGGAGCCCGGATGATCAAGTACCTCGGCAGCAAGCGCTTGTTGTTGCCGGCCATCGTCGGCGCCGTCCGGGCGCTGTCCGACGTCCGGTCGGTGGTCGACTTGTTCTCCGGCACCTCCCGGGTCGGGCACGCGCTCAAGGCCGCTGGGTTGCAGGTGTTCGCCAACGACCACAACGCCTACGCGGCCACCCTCGCGCGCTGCTACGTGCAAGCCGACGCCGAGCGCGTGCG
>CAIUDO010000349.1 GCA_903897935.1 uncultured Pseudomonadota bacterium | reverse complement strand
CCCTGCCGCTGACCCCATGTACATTTGAAGAGGCATGGGCCGCATGGCAGCACGGTCCGATGATCTGGGGCGGCATCCCGTCTCCCATCCTGGAAGCGCGCACGCCGGAAGCAGAATTCCGCGACTATGTGGCGCGGCTGCTGGCGACTGTGGGGAACGGTCAACTGATCATTGGGGTGGGCGACATGGTGGTCGCAAATAACCTGATCGAGCGCGTGCGCTTCGCTGGTCACGTCCCCGATTCGATGCACGCGGAGGACCTCGAGCGCGAGCTGACGCGCGGTGCTCCGCCTGAGGAGCCAACATGAACGTCGACGTTACCCTGCAGCCCGACCTCGAGCGCGCGTGCGCGCGGGTCCGAACGCTTCGCGAGGAGATCGCCAAGGTCATCGTCGGCCAGGACCCGATGGTCGAGCGTCTTTTGCTCGCGTTGATCGCCGATGGTCACGTGCTCCTGGAAGGCCTGCCCGGCCTCGCCAAGACCACCGCGATCAAGGCGCTGGCAGGCGCGCTGCACGCGTCGTTCTCCCGGGTGCAGTTCACGCCGGACCTGCTCCCGGCCGACCTCGTCGGTACGCAGATCTACCGCCCCCAATCCGGTGACTTCACCATCCGCCAAGGCCCGATCTTCGCGCAGCTCGTGCTCGCCGACGAGATCAACCGCGCGCCGGCCAAGGTGCAGAGCGCGCTGCTCGAAGCGATGCAGGAGCGCCAGGTCACCCTCGGCGACCGCACCCTCCCGCTCCCGCGCCCGTTCCTCGTGTTGGCCACGCAGAACCCGATCGAGCAAGAAGGCACGTACACCCTACCCGAAGCGCAAGTCGACCGCTTCATGCTCAAGCTACGCATCGGGTACCCCGACCGCGCGCAAGAGCGTGAGATCATGCGGCGGATGTCCCGCGGCACCCCCCCAAGCGTACAACCGGTGCTCACCCCGGAGGACATCCTGGACCTCCGGTCGGTCGCCGACCGCGTGTACGTCGACGCACGAGTGGAAGATTATATCGTAGATCTCGTGCTTGCCACCAGGTCACCCGCGTCCGTCAAGCTCGACCGGTTGGCCCCGCTCATCCGCTACGGAGCGTCGCCACGCGCTACGATCACCCTGCATCAGGCCTCGCGGGTGCAAGCGATGCTCTCTGGTCGTGGGTACGTCACGCCGCAAGACGTGAAGACGGTGGCACCCGACGTGCTGCGGCACCGCATCCACCTCAGCTGGGAAGCAGAAGCGCGCGACGTCACCGCCGACGACGTCGTGCGCGACGTGCTGGCCGCCGTCGACGTGCCCTGACCCATGACGGAAGACGAGATCAGCCCCGAGCTGCTCGACGCGATCCGCAGGTTGCAGCTGCGGACCCGTCACCTCGTGACCGACGTCTTGATGGGCGACTACACGAGCGCCTTCAAGGGCCGCGGCATGGAGTTCGACGAGGTCCGCGAGTACCAGCCCGGCGACGACGTGCGTCGCATCGACTGGAACGTCACCGCGCGCACCGACGTGCCCCACATCAAGGTGCACAAAGAGGAGCGCGAGCTCACGGTGATGCTGGTGGTGGACGTCAGCGCGTCCACGCGGTTCGGGACCCGCACCGGGCTCAAGCGCGACGTCGCGGTCGACGCCGCCGCGATGCTGGCGTGGGCTGCCGTGCGCGGCAACGACCGCGTAGGCCTGATTCTGTTCGACGATCGTGTTCGTACCACGATCCCCGCCCGAAAGGGCACCGCGCACGTCTGGCGGGTCATCCGGGCCCTGCTCTCGGATCGCGCCCGGGCCGACCAGACCTCGACCGACTACGCCGCCGCGCTCGACCAGCTCAACCTCGTCCAGAAGCGGCGCGCCGTCGTGTTCTTGCTCTCAGACCTGCTCGGTGACGGGTGGCGCGACGCGATCAAGCGCACCTCCGCCCGCCACGACCTCGTCGCGGTGCACGTCACCGACCCGTGGGAGATCGAGCTGCCCGACGTGGGCCCCATGGTGCTGGAGGACGCCGAGACCGGTCGGCAGCGGCGGATCGACACGTCGAGCCGGGCGGTGCGCGACGCCTGGCGTGCGTACGCCGCCGCGTCGCGAGCCCGTCGCCAGGAGGCGCTACGGGCCGCCCGCGTG
This sequence comes from uncultured Pseudomonadota bacterium, assembly GCA_903897935.1. Taxonomy (GTDB): domain Bacteria; phylum Myxococcota_A; class UBA796; order UBA796; genus CAIUDO01. The sequence goes on along the minus strand of CAIUDO010000349.1, from coordinate 607 downwards.
GGGCAGATCGAGCTCCGCACCGATCAGGACATCGTCGACCCGATCGTTCGGTTCTTCCGTGGTCGTCGGGAGGTCGCGTGGTCGTGACGGGCCCGCTGCTCTCGCTGCTGCTCGCGGCGGCGTGCGGGGCGCCCGAGCCAGCGCCAACCGCGGGCCCGCCGCCGCCGCCGGTCAGCGTGCGGTCCGCGGTCGACCGCCCGGTGGCGCACATCGAAGAGCCCATCGTGTGGACCCTGGAGGCCGAGTACGCCGACGGGTACGAGGTGGTGTTCCCGACGGAGATACCGGATCTCGCTGGTCTCCGGGTCTCGGCGCCTGCGGTGACGCAGGAGGCCGTCGGCGGCGGGCGCACCCGGGCGCGGATGGCGGTGACCCTCGAAGCGGCCGCGCCAGGGACGTGGGCGCTGCCCCCGCTCGCGCCGAGCGCTCGGCCGGTCGGCGCCGAGGCGTGGACCCCCTACCCCACGTCCGACATCCTGCTCGAGGTGGTCAGCGTCTTGCCGCCCGACGCCGCCGAGCTGCAGAAGCGTGATCTCAAGCCGCTCGAGCCGAAGCCGCCTGCCGTGCCCACCGGCGCGCTGATGGCGGCCGCCGTCGCGACCGCCGT
>CAIUDO010000348.1 GCA_903897935.1 uncultured Pseudomonadota bacterium | reverse complement strand
GACGCGGACGCGGACGCGGACGCCGATGCGGACGCGGACGCGGACGCCGACGCGGACACCGACAGCGACACGGACACCGATCCAGGTGAAGCCGCGGTCTCGGGTGTGTCGTGGGCGATCAACCCGGACGTGCAGACCATCGTGAACGTCACCTGGACGCAGGACAGCGCGGCCGACGCGGCCTGGATCGAGTACACCTTCGAGAACGACGAGTGGTTCTCGTCTCCCGTCGTCGCGCGGGGCGCCGGCACCCACACCGAGCAGCTGCTCGGCGTGCCCGAGCTGCAGACCATCACGTTCCGCATCCACAACGAAATCGGCGGCGTCGCGTACGCGACCGACCTGTTCGACGCGGACAACGGCGCGGTCCCGGCCGGCCTTCCGCGCCCGACCTCGGTCGAGTACGTGCCGGAGCTCGCCCACTCCGCGCGGTACATGCTCGGCAGCATCAACGAGCGCGACGGCGGCTGGACCGGCGGCACCTACTGGGCGTGGATCATCGACCGCCAGGGCCGGTACGTCTGGTACTGGGTGGCGCCGTCTTCGCACTGGATCACCTACCCGCGCGTCGCGCAGTCCGGTGACCACATGATGATCGACGAGTCGACGTACTGGTGCTGCGACAACGGCGACGACTCCGAGATCCACCGCTTCCGCATCGACGGCTCGATCATCGAGTCGTTCGCGACGCCTGGCCTGCATCACGCGTGGGCGGAGCGCCCGGACGGCGTCGTCTACTTCGGGAACGTGTACTCCGAGCGCGAGGAGGTCATGACCCGCCTCGACCCGGCCACCGGTGACTCCGACAACATCTTCAACTGCGGTGACTGGCTGGACGACATCGGCGGCTGGGACCCGTGGTGCGAATCCAACACCGTCAACTACGTCGAGAGCCACCACACGGTGCTGTACTCGTTCTACACGAACGACACCGTCGTCGAGATGGACGCCGACAGCGGCGAGGTCGTCCGGCAGTTCGGCGACCTGCCGGACAGCTACGACTTCACCGTGCCGGGTACCGAGATCGCGTGGCAACACGGCGTCAACTATACGTACGAGGACCACCTGTTGCTGTCGACCCACCAGGTCCCCGACCGCGGTGAGCAGCGGGCCCGTGAGTACGTCGTCGACGATGGGGCGCGCACGGCCACCCAGGTGTGGGAGTACGGCGAGGGTACCGGCAAGTACGCGTCGACCGCGGGTGAGATCTACCGCCTCGACAACGGCAACTACATCATGAACTACGGCAGCTCGGCTGGCATCCGCGAGATCGAAGCGGACGGCAACATTGTGTGGGATGTCGACTGGTCCGGCTCGAAGCTGATGGGCCACACGTCGTTCATCGGTGATGTGTCGGCGTTGTACCGCTTGCAGGGCCCGGCAGAGTGAGGGCGTTGGTCTCCGGGGCGCTGCTCGCCGCGCTCGCGGCGTGCGGCAAGTCGTCGGAGGAGACGGCGCACACGGAGACCGCGGCGCCGCCCCACTCCGAGACCGAGACCGAGACCGAGACCGAGCCGCCGGTAGACGCCGACGGTGACGGGGCGCCTGCGGGTGAGGACTGCGACGACGCCGACGGCGCGCGCTATCCGGGCGCCGTCGACGTCGCTCGGGACGGCGTCGACCAGGACTGCGACGGCGTCGACCGCTGCTCGGGCGCTCCGGTCGTGTTCACCGGCGACCTCGTCGTCACCGACGCGGCGAGCGCCGATCCGGTCTGCGGTGCCGGGTTCGATACGTTGTCTGGGGATCTCTCTGTCCGTTTCACATCGCTCGTCGATCTGTCGTCAGTGGCGTGTCTGTGCGGCGTCGGAGGCGACGTCGTCGTCGAGGGCAACGAGGCGCTCACCAGCATGGTGGGCCTCGACGCGCTCGTGACCGTGCCGGGCTCCGTGCGCGTCGCGGCGAACCCGGTGCTCGTCGACCTGACCGGGCTCGGCGCGTTGGCCTCGGTGGGCGGCGGCTTCATCGTCGACGGGCACGAGGCGATGGTGTCGCTCGACGGGCTCGGCCCGCTGCAGGTGGTCACGGGCCAGGTCGAGGTCACGCGCAACGCAGCGCTCGGGGACATCGACGGCCTGAGCGCGCTCGAGTCGGCCGGCGAGCTTTGGTTGGAGGAGCTGCCGATCCGCGACGTCGACGGCTTGTCGTCGCTGCGGACGGTCGACGGCGAGCTCGAGATCGGGGACGTCGAGGATCTTCGGTCGGTCGACGGCCTGGGCGCGCTCGAGTCGGCGCGCGCGTTGTTCTTGCGCAACTCACCCGACGTGCCGGACATCTCGGCGTTGCGCTCGCTCACGTCCGTCGAATTGCTTTGGTTCACCGGTATGGATGGGCTCGCGGACCTCGACGGGCTGCAGGGCCTCACGACCATCCAGGACCTCACGCTCGAGGACAACGAGGGGCTCACGTCGTTGAACGGCCTCGAGAACCTCGAGACGGTCACCGGCGTCATGCGCCTCGAGCTGCTGTCCAACATGGAGACGCCGTCGGGCGCGACCGCGCTGCGGGACGTCGAGGAGCTCGAGGTCATCCGCGCGACGATCACGGACCTTTCCGGGTTCGCGGGCATCGAACGCATCGGAAAGCTGTTCATCGAGCGCTCCAACGTGATGACCTCGCTCGCTGGGTTCGACGGGCTCACCGAGCTGGGCGGGCTGGTGCTCGTCGACAACGCCGCGCTCACCTCGCTCGACGGCCTGGTGGGCGTCACCGCGCTCACCGACGATCTCAACGTGTCCGAGTGCCCGTTGCTGACCGACCTGTCGGGGCTCGAGCGCGTCGAGCGCGTCGACGGCTTCGTATTCTTGCAGGACCTTCCCGGTTTGCAGGCGTTGGACGGCTTGAACGCCGTCACGAGCATCGGCGCCGGGCTGACCATCGACGGCGCGTCGTTGCCTGCGCTCGGCGGGCTCGGCGGCTTGTCGTCGTTACAGTCGATCGGGCGCGACCTCGTGCTCGTCGACGTCTTGTTCGGGCCCGCGCTGGTCGGGCCGCCCGAGCTCACGACGATCGGCGGGGATCTTCGGGTCTCGGGCGCGACCGCGCTGCACGACCTCGCTGGGTTCGGCGCGCTGGAGACGATCGGCGGCCAGCTCGTGATCGAGGACAACGTCGCGCTGACGCGCCTCGCGGGGCTGGAGCGGGTCTGCGACGTCGGTGAGGACCTCGTGGTCGACAACAACGCGGCGCTGTCCGACGTGTCGTCGATCTTCGGGTTGTGCTCGGTGGGCGGCGACGTGTCGATCACCAACAATCCGGCGCTGCCGACGCCCGACGCGCAGCAGGTGGTCGATACGATCGGCGCGTTCTCGGGCGCGGTCGACGTCAGCGGCAACGGCTGACGATCGGGGTCAGACGCGGAGGGTGACCGCGTGGTGAGCGGCCTGATCGCCGTCGGTCGACAACGCGACGCCGTTGGGCGCGGCGAACGGGAACACCTCCTCGCTCTCGACCCACATCCACCCGGTGGGGCCGAGCGCCCACGCGCCGGTGATCACGGTGACGTCGATGCGCTCGAAGCGCCAGAGGTCGGTCCCGTAGATGCGGAAGGTGAACGCGAGGTGCCCGCGGACGCCGTGCGGGAACGGCTCGGTGTGCGGGGTGGGGGAGCCGTCGGGGCCCAGCTCGGGGGCGCGGCCGGCTGGGGGCCGGAACGTCCAGCCGAAGCGCTGCGCGGTGCCCGTGTCGAGGGCGGGGGAGCCACCCGGCTCGACGACGGCGTCGGCGAGGCGCTCGTCGTCGCGCCAGATCTCGACGCGTACGTGGGCGTCCGTGCCGCTGCCTTCGAGGGCGGACGTGACGATGTCCCACTTGACCCGACGCACCCCGACCACGCTGCCTCCGCGCTACGAATCACCGTCCGGGGGCGCATAACGCGCCAGGAGCTGCATCGGGCCGTCGGCGCCGAGGTGGTAGAGCACCGCGCCCGCCTGAAGGTGCACGGCGCGCGCGTGATCCGGGCGGCCCCGCAGGCGGGCGACCTCCGCCCGCACGATCGCGGCGTCGGCGAGCGCGAGGCCGTTGCGGCGCGCGCGGGCGAGGCCTTCGAGCGCGGCGGCGGCGGCGTCGGCGCGGTCGAGGTCATGGCCGGCGAGGCGGCGCG
>CAIUDO010000347.1 GCA_903897935.1 uncultured Pseudomonadota bacterium | reverse complement strand
GTGCCCGCGCGCCCGGACGACTGGCGCTGGCTCGGGGTCGCGATCCACCTCGCCGCGCGCGCGTGGCCCGAGCTCGGGGTGTTGCCCCACGACGTAGCGACGGCGGTGTCCACGCTCGATCCCGGGGCGCACCCGCGCGCAGGCGCCGCGGTCGCCGAGATCGTCTCCCGCACGGTCGGCCCGGACGCCCTGATCACGTCGTTCGAGCCGTACCTCGTGGCGGACACCGGCCCAGACCCGGACGCGTGGTTGGCGCTGGGCCGGCGGCTGCTCGACCCGGTGGGCGTGCGGGCGCTGGCCAGCGCGTCGTCGCCGCCGCCGCCCCGTGACGTCCCGACCACGCTCACGCCGTGGTCGTGGGCGCTGATCGACGTGCCCGCGCACCCGCGCGGCGGGCGGATCGTAGCGTCGGGGCCGGGCGTCATCGCGCCCGAGTGGGCGGTCGGCGGCGCGGCGCTGCGCGGCCTCGCCGCAGCGGCGTCCGATGTGGTCACGCTGCGCCCCGAGAGCGGCGGCCCGGTCGGCCGTTGGCGGCTGACGAGCGCGCACGGCTTCGGCCAGATCATGGGCGCGCGCGGCATCATGTTCGTCTTCCACCCGTCGGGCCGCTTCGAGCTGGTGCTCGCCGACAGCTTCGTCGGCCCGCTCGCCGCGGCAGCGGTCGCCCACGAGGTCGGCAGCAGCGGGCTCGCGACCGGTCGATGGCGCGTCACCGGGCCCCACGAGCTGCGCCTGGACGGCTTGACCGCCCCCGCGGTCACCGTACACCGCCGGGACGGCGAGAAGGTGGTCATGCCGGGCGATGGAACCTGGATCCCGGCGCTCGGGGCAGCGCCGTGGGCGTGGACCGAAGCACCCGACGGGCTTCGGCTGGTCGGGACGGTGTTTGGTGGCCCAGTCGACGTGCGGCTGCGAGAGGACGTCGACACCGACTCGTGAACGATGTAGTTGCGCGCCCGAATTCAATGGAGCTCTCGTGACGCCCTTCGGCATTCGTAAGCGGCTCAAGTCCCTGCTCGGCGGCAAGCCCGCCGCGGCGCCCGCGGCGAAGAAGAAGTTCAAGCTCGTCATCCACAACGGCAAGGGCCGCACCGAGACCTACGAGGGCGAGATCGGCCAGTCCGTGCTGTTGGCCGCCGGCAACGTCTCGGCGCCGATCGCCAGCGGCTGCAGCGACAGCTCGTGCGCCACCTGCCGCATCTCCGTGCTCTCCGGCGGCCAGCACCTGTCCCCGCAGAACGCGACCGAGAGCCAGACCCTCAAGGCGAACAACCGCGAGCCCCAGCTGCGCCTCGCGTGCCAGGCCGTGATCCAAGGCGAGGGCACGGTCGAGGTTCAAGGCTTCGAATTTCTCGACTAGCCGCAGTGCCGGTCCCTTGGGGACTTCGGGGCGACCGCCGACGGGTGTGGCCGCGGCGACTACGCGTCGCGCAACGCGCGCAGCCCGCGCGTCGTCTCGACGCGCGCCATGTGCCGGCGCCACTCCGGGTCCCCGTGCAGGTTCGTCTGCGGCGCGGTGCGCGCGTGGATCTCTTGAGCGATCGCCTCGATCGTCGCGTCGTCGAGCGGGCGCCCCACGAACGCCCGCAGGTCGAACCGCTTCGGCTTCGGCAACATCGCGCCGATGACCACGCACAACGAGCGGATCGTGCGCCCGTCGGCCGGATCGAGCGCCGCGGTGATGGCGATCGCGAGCTGCGGGAAGTCGACGGCGTCGCGGGTGCGCACCTTGCGGTAGGTGCTGCGCAGGCCGTCCGGCAGGTTGGGCACCCGCACCGCGGTGAGCAGCGCGCCGGGCGGCACGTTGTGCATCCGGTCGACCCGGCCGTCTTGTTGGTACAGCTCACCGACCGGCAGCGCGTGTGGCCCCTCGGCGGTCATGAACTCGACGACGGCGTCGACCGCAACGAGCACGGGGACGGTGTCCGAGCTCTGCGCCGCGACGCACCGCTTCGGGCTGTCGATGACGTGGCACCAGTCGCCGTCGCGCTTGAGGCAGAACCCGAGGGCGGTGCGCCACTCGAAGGTCTGGTTGTAGTACAAGCACCGCGTGTCGAGCATGACGTTGCCGCCGAGCGTGCCCATCCGCCGGTGCTGCGGCCCGGCGACGAGCCCGGCCGCCTCGGCCAACGCGGGCACCCGCGCCCGCACGATCGCGCTGTCGGCGACGTCTTGCAGCGGGGTCAGCGCGCCCACACGCAGGGCGCCGCCGTCGATCTCCTCGACGCCGACGAGACCGGACACCCCGCCGAGCGCGATCAGGTGCTGCGGGCGGTCGAGCTCGTGCTTGAGGTTCGGCAGCAGGTCCGTGCCGCCCGCGAGGTAGCGCGCGTCGGGCAGCGTGGTGTGCAACCGTACGGCGTCCTCGAGGGTGGCGGGCTGGTGGACCTGGAACTCCGGGAGGCGAAGCATCTCACTGCTCCCTGGTGCCGACGGCGCGGATCGCGGCCAGCACGCGCTCGGGGGTGAACGGCATGGTGCGCATGCGGGCGCCGGTCGCGTGCCAGATCGCGTTGGCGAGCGCGGGGATCGCAGGGTGCAGCGGACCTTCCCCAGCCTCCTTCGCCCCGTACGGGCCGACCGGGTCGATCGACTCGACGATGTGGGCGTCGATCGGGGGCGTGTCCATCGAGGTCATGATCCGGTAGTCGAGCAAGGAGGTAGCTTTGAGCAGCCCTTTGCCGTCGTGGACCATCTCCTCCATGAGCGCCTCGGACAAGCCCATGTACACGCTGCCTTCGATCTGCCCGCGCACCGTGACCGGGTTGATGGCCCGCCCGCAGTCGTGCGCCGCCCACACCCCGACGATCTTGACCACGCCCGTCTCACGGTCGACGTCGACCTCGACGACGTGGGCCGTCGCGCTGTACGCCGGTGACGCGCCGATCGTGCCGCCGCGGTAGTCCGCGCCGAGCTTTCGGGTGCGGAACGCGCCGACCTCACCGAGCGGCATGCCGGCCGCCGCCTCGGCCAGCCGCAGGGCCGTGACGTGGTCGACCGCGCGCTCCGGATCGTCGCCGTCGAACCAGAAGCCGGTGCGACGACGCATCCGCTCCGGCGGCACGCCCAGCTTCGCCGCCACCGCGTCACGCATCCGGGCGCCGAGGCGCTCGCCGGCCTCTTTGGCCGCCGTGCCCGCCATCATCGTGACGCGCGACGAGTACGCGCCGAGGTCGACCGGGCACAGGTCGGTGTCGCCCGACACCACGTCGATGCACGACAGCGGAACGCCCGTCTCTTCGCTCACGATCCACGCGATGACGCTGTCCGACCCCTGGCCGATCTCGTTGAGCCCGCAGAACGCGGTGATGCGTCCCGACCGGTCGCCGCGCAGGACGACGGCCGATTGTGGCATGTCGTTCGGGTAGATCGGGTACGCAGTCCCGGAGATGTACATGCTGGTGGCGACGCCGAGCCCCCGCCCGGGCGGCAGGCTCGCGTAGCGCTCCTTCCAACCGGACGCGGCCTCGACGGCGTCCAAGCACGCACGGACGCCGCAGCTCGGCACGAACTGCCCGTTTACGGTGGTGCCGCCGCGCTCGGGGAGGGCGTTGATCCGCCGCATCTCGATGGGGTCGATGCCGAGCCGGTGCGCGATCTCGTCGACCGCGGTCTCGAGGGGGAACCGCGGCTGGACCGACCCGTGCCCGCGCTTGGGGCCGTTACACGGCTTGTTGGTGTAGACGCGCCGGGAGCGGAACCGGTAGGTGCCGAAGTCGATCGGGCCGCTCAGGAGCTGCCCCGCGTAGTACGCGGTGACGAGCCCGAAGCTGTGGTACGCGCCGCCGTCGAGCAGGATGTCGTTGTCGACCGCGGTGATCTTGCCGCTCGCGTCGGCGCCGATGCGGAAGTGGAACCGCATCGGGTGGCGCCCGCGGTGCGCGTAGAACACCTCCTCGCGGGTGTAGAGGATCTTCACCGGGCGACCGGCCTTCCGGGACAGCGCCGCCACCGCGAACTCGAGATCGAACGGCTCGGACTTCCCGCCAAACGCGCCGCCGACCGCAGGCTGAATGACCCGCACCGCCGACTCGGCGACCCCGAGCACACGAGCGAGCTCGCGGTGCAGGTAGTGGCCGACCTGCGTGGACGACCACACGGTGAGGCGACCGTCGGGGTCCCACGATCCGATCGCGCAGTGCGGCTCGATCGGCGCGTGGGTGGAGCCGGCGTACGTCCAGTGATCGTCGATGACGACCGCGGCGTCGGCGAGCGCCTGGTCGACGTCGCCGAACGACAAGCCGACCTCCTTGCAGAGGTTCGACGACAACGCGCGGCCCTTCGGATCGGCCTCGTGCACCAGCGGCGCGTCGGCGTCGAGCGCGCGCTCCGGATCCAGGACCGGCGGCAGCACGTCCCAGGTGACCGTGATCAGCCGGCACGCCTTCATCGCGGTGTCTTCGTCGACTGCGGCGACCGCGGCGACCGCCTCGCCGATGTAGCGCACCTTGCCGACCGCGAGCGCCGTCTCGTCGGGCGTCCACGGGATGATGCCGTACGACGTCGTCAGCTCCGAGCCCACCAGCACCGCGAACACCCCGGGCAACGCCGAAGCCGCGCTGGTGTCGATCGACACGATGCGGGCGTGCGCGTGCGGGGACCGCAAGAACTTGCCGTGCAGCATCCGTGGCAACACGAGGTCGTCGGTGAAGCGGACCTCGCCGGTGGCCTTGCCGATGGCGTCGCGCTTCCGGAGCGGCGCGCCGACCACCGAGAACCCCTCGGCGGCCGGGCCCATCACGTTGGCCTGCTCGCCGCGCATGTCGCCGGGCTCACGCAACCAACGCGCCGCGAGCGCAACGGCCTCGTAGATGCGCGTGTAGCCGGTACAACGGCACAAGTTGCCAGAGAGCGCCTCGCGGATCGCCTCCAGGCTCGGGTCGGGATCCCGCGCGAGCAGCGCCGACGCCGACAAGATCATGCCAGGCTGACAGAAGCCGCACTGGAGCGCGCCGCACACGTCGAACGCGCGCTGGATGGCGGCCGGGCCGCGGGCGTCGGCGACGCCCTCGATCGTGGTGACCGCTTTGCCTTGCGCGGTCACCGCGAGCGAGCAGCACGCGAGCTGCGGCTGCCCGTCGACGAGCACCGTACACGCGCCACAATCGCCCTTGTCGCACCCTTGTTTCGAGCCGGTGAGCCCCGACCCGTAGCGCAAGGCCTCGAGCAGCGTCCAATGCGGGGGGACCGCGGACGTCTGAGCCTCGCCGTTGATCTGCAAGGTGACGAGCTGCTTCACGATGGCTCCGTCGTCAGGCCAGGTGGTCGCGGAGGGACGCCAACAACAGGGCCGGCCCGTAACCGGTCGCGCGGCCGCCGTTGGTCGCCGGCGCGGCCATGTCGACCAGCGCGAACGGCGGCCCGTCGGCCGGGAGGTGCGCCGCGACGAACCACGCCGCGCAGCTCGGCTGCGCGTTGTTCCGGTCCTTCACGGAGTTCTTGAGATCGGCGACCGAGCTCTGGAATTCCGGGCGGGAGAACTCCGGGACCCACAACACCGGGAACACGGTGTCGCCGCTCTCGAGCCCCGCCGTGACGAGGCGCTGCTCGAGCGCAGCGTCGGAGCAGGTGACGGCGGCGTGCCGACGGCCCGTCGCGATGCCCTGCGCGCCGGTGAGGGTGGCGCACGCGACGATCTCGCCCACCGGGCGGTGCTTCGCGACCCACGCGACGCCGTCGCCCAGGACCAGCCGCCCTTCGGCGTCTGGGTTGTTGATCTCGACCGTCTTGCCCGAGAACATCGTGATGACGTCGTCGGGGCGGACGGCGAGCGGGCCGATCGCGTTCTCCGCGATGCACAACACCGCGGTGACCGCCACCGGGAGCTGCTGCCGCACGACGGCCTCGAACGCGGTGAGCACCGCCGCCGCGCCGCCCATGTCCGTCTTCATGCCGGGCATCGACGTCTTCGCTTTGAGCGCGAGGCCGCCGGTGTCGTACGTGATGCCCTTGCCGACCCAGGCGACGTGCGCGCGCGCGCCGGGCGGCGACCAGTCCAAGACGACCATCGCGGGCGGGTGCACGCTCGCTGCGCCGACCGCCCAGATCCCGCCGAGCCCCGCGATCCGGGCGGCGTCACCCACGAAGCGCTCGCTCGACACCCCGGGGAGCTGCGCCGCCGCCGCCGCGCGGTGGACCAGCGCGTCCGGGGTGAGCACGTTGGGCGGCATGTCGACGAGGGCGGCGGCGTCACGCACCGCGGCGACCAGCTCGGGGAGCCCGCTCGTATCAACCCCTTCGACGAGGATGCGCAGCTCTCGGGCCGCCCCGCCGCGCTCCGGCCAGGTCGGGAAGGCGCGGACGACCGCCGCGACCGCCGC
>CAIUDO010000346.1 GCA_903897935.1 uncultured Pseudomonadota bacterium | reverse complement strand
TCACGCCGTCGAGCACGCCGGCGTCGAACAGCTCGACGCCGCCCCCGATGACGTCTTCGACCCGGTCGCACGACAGCACGTTCTTGAACACGTCCGAGTAGTACAAGCCGTCGAGTACCGCGCTGAAGCGGCCCTCCTCGGCTCGGTTTCGCCAACCCGGGCTCGCGTCGGCGCCCGGGATGGCGACGCCGCTCACCAACGAGTCGCCCGCGAACATCGACAAGCCGTACGAGCACGAGTCGCGCGGCGGCAACGCCCGCGTCGGCAACGCGTCGGGGACGTACTCGAGCGACACGTCGAAGGCCATGGCGCCAAGCCATGGGTTGCTCCCCGCTTCCGAGCAGCTCCACGTGTACACGTCCGAGACGAGGCGCGCGTCCGAGCCGACCCCGAGCCCCGGGATGTCACCCGTATCGGACTTGTTGCACCCAACGACGACGGCCAACAGCCCAACGACCCAGCGCATACGTCCTCCTTCGGAGCCGACACCGCCGGATCGTACGGCCAAGCCGCCCATCACGGCAAGCGCAGACGCGCCGCCGAGGTCACCGATGCGTCAATCGTTGGCGTCTGGCGGCGGGGGCTCGCTCGGGGCGAGCGCTGCGAGCGACGCCTCCGCCGCGGCGCGGTGCTCGGCCCGCTTGGGCGCGCGCTCCAGGTAGGTGCGGTACGCCTCGACCGCGCGTGACGGGACACCCGCCGCCTCAGCGGCACGCGCGGTCCAGAACCACACCTCCGACCTGGGCTTCTTCTGGCTTGCCGCACGATCGAGCAGCTGCAGCGCGACGACTGGGTCCCCCGCGGCGAGCGCGAGCCGGCCGCGCGCCAACGCGATGCCCGGATCGCCGTCGCCGTGGTCGTCGATCGCGGCGAGGGCGGCCTCGAGCGCCCACGCGCCCCCCACCTCGAGCGCGCTGAACACCGCCAGCGACGGATCGTCGAGCGCGCTCGGGACCGCACGCGCCGCCACCATCCACCAGGTGACGCCTTCGATCTGCAGCGCCGGCACCCGCTGGGCGACCCCGACCTGCCCGCCCCAGACGAGCCGGATCTGCCCGCGCGGCAGGTACCCGACGCCGTCTTGCCAGGTCAACGGCTCGCGACCGTCGACGGTCCACACCGCGTCGGGGCCCATCACGAGCCAGCGCGTGGCGGGCAGCGTGGGCTCGGGGTTGACCTCGAAGACGTCCTTGCCGTCGGCCACCCAAAGACCGCACCGAAACGCGCCGCGCTCCCGAAGGTTGCGCCGCTCCAACGCCTCGACCACGGCCTCGGAGACCGACGAGCTCGTCGACGAGGCGAGCGCCTCCACCCTCGGGAACAGCCGCGCCCACCCCACCTCGCCGACGAGGCGGACCAGATCGGCCAGCGCGTCGGCGGGCGTGCCGTCGAACCAATGGTCAGCCGCCGCTTCGAGGTCGATGCGCCCGACCGCGGTGTGCGACAACACCAACCGGCGCAACGCGACGACCGCGCCGGCGCGCACCAGGTTGCGTGGGTCCCGCACGAGGCGCCCGAGGCGCTCGACCGCGCGACGATCCCCCGCCGCGGACGCCAACATGAGGATCGACGGCGTCGGGCCCGGATCGACTGCCCGCAGCCACGCGTGCAGCGCGTCGACCCGATCGGCGGTCATGCGGCCCGCCGCGCGCTCCCGCATCGCGATGTCGGTCGCGGCCGCGGCCGCGTAGAGCCGCACGCCCGCCGAGCGCTCCTTGGCGACCCGCTCCACCAAGGCGTCGATGTCGCTCCACTGGCCGATGCGCGCCAGATCGCGACACGCCGCACACCGGGTCGCGACGTCGCGCGCGCTCATGGCGGCCCGCGGATCGGTCGTCTCATTCGGTCCCACGTCGACCTCCCCCGAAGAGGCTACCCTGGCTCGGCGTCGGCGCCGACGCGACAGGAGATCCCATGGTGGCGTGGCTGCTGGTGATGACCGGATGTTCGTCGATCATGGACGAATACGAGCGCGCCCGCGCCCGCGCGTTGGCCGAGCCGGGCCCGGTGCCCGCCAACTGGGTCGCCGACGCGCGGCTGGATCTGTCGCTGCCGCTCATCGACACGCTCGTGCAGGCGTTGGTCGCCGAACAAGGCGGGCTCAGCGGCGCGCGGTCGTTCACCGGCCCGCTCGGTGTCAACGGCACGGTCACGCCCGAGCTGCAGGTCAAGGAGCTGCGCGTGGTCCGGAGCCAGACGTGCGCCGAGTGCCTCACCCTGCTGTTCGACATCGGCGGCAGCGCGTCGTTCACCCTGCTCGGCGCGAGCGGGACGCTGCCGATCAGCGCGAGCGCGACCGCCGACGTGGCGCTCGAGAGCGCGCTGGAGGGCGAGGTGTGGGAGGTGCGCGCGAGGATCGCGGACCTGCGCGACGTCGACCTGGACGTGGGCGGCGCGGGCGCCGGCGTCGGACCGCTGGTCGCGCCGGTGCTCTCCGCGTGGCTGCAATCCGGCTTCCTCGACGGTCTGCCGCAGATCCCCCTCGTCTCCGTCGACACCGCAGAGCTGCCGCTGCGCGCGCTCCGGGTCGCACCGACGAACGGCACGGTTCGCGTCGAGATGTTGTCGCGGGCGCCGACGCCGGGGCAGCTCGAGCCGGGCGGGGCGGGCCCCGCGTCCGGGTGGTCGCTGTCCGTAGCGCAGGACAGCCTGCTCGCCCTCGCGCGCGCGCAAGGGTTCGAGCAAGGGCCCGTCGGCTACGACGTCGTGGTGGAGCCCACCGCGCTCGCCGTCGACGGCGGGGCCTTCACGCTCGGACTTCGCTTGTGGCGCACCTCCGGCGCCGGCTGGTGGCGTGACTACACGGTGACCGGCGCGCTGGCGGTCGCCGGGGACGGTATCGGCTTGACCGCTAACGGCGTCGAAGAAGGCGACAAGTCGCCCGGCGCGTTGTTCGTCGATCCGCTGGCGGCGCTCGCCGAGGGTCGCATCCTGACCGAGATCGAACAAGCGGTTGCGACGACGTTGCCGGGCGGTGGGGCCGCCGACATCGCCGGCGTGCAGACCGCGCTGACGGTCACGTCGGTGCGAGGGGTCGGGGGCGCCCTCGAGCTGACCGGCAGCCTCACGCTCGACGCCCCGAAGGCGCGCCCCGACGGGCCCGACCCGCGCCGAGCGCCGCGCCGACGCCGCTGAGCCGCGTGTGATAGGCTGCGACCATGATCGCGCTCCTGTCCATGCTGTTCGCCTGCGACGACGCTGAGGCGCCCGAGATCCGCTTCGTGTCCCCCGCCTCGGGCCAGACCGGCGTTCCCGCCGACCTGCCGCTGCGGGTCGTCGCCGGAGCGCCGCTGTTGCCCGAGACCTGGGAGCTCGACGAGCCGGTCCGCGTCGTCGACCTCGTCAACGAGCAACCGGTGACGGGCCGCGCGATGCTCGACGATCAGGCGCTGACCTTCGCCCCGGACGCGCCGTGGCCGATCGGCGACTTCGCGTGGTCGGTCGACCTCGAGAGCGGCGCCCCGCGCGGTCCGGAGATCGACGGTCGATTCGAGGATCTAGAGGGAGAAGCCTCATTCTCGACCGACGCTCGCCTCGACGTGCTGGCGACCCCGCTCACGCGCCCGAAGACCCTCTGCCTCGTGCTGTCGCGCCCGGCGACGGTCACCGAGGTGGCGGCGATCTCGGTCACGATGGTCGACGGGTGCTGCACCGCGGCGGGGGGCACCCTGCCGGTCTCACTCGCGCGCCTGCCCGTCGAGGAGTGGGGCGACCCGCTGCAGGCCGACCCGGGCGACGACCCGGGGCTCGACGTCTGGTGCCACGCGTTCGAAGCGGGCGAGCTCGAGCCAGGCGCGACCATCGAGGTCAACGTCGACGGGCGCACCTTCACGAGCGTCGCCGACGCCTACAACGTGCCCGACACCCTGGCGCGCCTGCGCCGGGCGACGTGTGTGCCCCGAAGCGCCTGCGCCCGCTGAGATGGCGCGCCCCGGCGGTCGGCTCGACCTGGTGTTCGTGCCCGTAGACCCTGACGCGCCGGGCCCCGACGGGTTCGTGCCGCCCGACGAGGGCTGGCGGGTCGAACGACACCCACGCGCAGTGCTCTACACCCGCCAACAAGGCGGGTTCTCGGCGAAGTGCCCGCGTGACGGGCGGGACGTCACCGCGGCGTTCGTGCGCGCGCACGCCGGGTGGCGCGACGGCGTCGGCCCACGCGCGCTCGTGTGCCCGTGCGGCTCGAGCCACGACCTCGCCGCGCTGCGGTTCGTCGCCCCCGGCGGCTCGACGCACCCGGCGGCGGCCTACGCGCGGTTCGCGGTGATCCAGCTCGACGCGCCGTCGGCGACCCCCGATTCGGCGACCACCGAGGCGTTATCGGCGTCGTTCGGTCCCTACTTCATGATCGCCCGCCGACCAGCGGGCTGACGCCGTCGCGCGTGGTCGTCGCGGAGCGTCCAGGCGGATAACGGCACGTATGGTCCGATTCCGGTTGTTCGGGTTTCCGACGCGGATCGAGGGTACCGCCCTGGTTCTTGCGGCGCTCCTGCTCGCCTTCGGGCTGCGGGACGGCACCCCGGGCTCCGCGGTCCTGATGGTAGTGCTCGGCGCCGGGTCGATCCTGGCGCACGAGCTCGGCCACGCGTTCATGGCGCGTGCGTTCCGCCTGCAGCCGATCGAGATGGCGCTGCACGGGTTCGGCGGCCTCACGCGGCACCGGCGGCCCAACCGCCCGTGGAAGGAGCTCGCGGTCACGCTCGCGGGTCCAGCCGCCGGCCTCGGGCTCGCCGCCGTCGCGTTCGGCGTCGCGATCGTCGCGCCCGGCCAGGCGCGGTCGGTCGCCACCCAGCTCGGCACGCTCAACCTGATCTGGAGCGTCTTCAACTTGCTGCCGGTCTACCCGATGGACGGCGGCATGGCGCTCTCGGCCACCCTGCGCATGGTCGCGCCTGCGCTCGCCTTGCCCGTCACCTACGGCGCCGGCCTCACGCTGTCGGTCGGCATGGTCGGGCTCGCGCTGTGGGCAGGCGAGATCCTCATCGTGCTCGTGCTCGGCACGTTCGTCGTCCAGAACGCCACCCAGCTCCACGCGTGGTGGGCGTCTCGCGCCATCGACTGATCCCGCGCCTTCGTCCTTGGGAGTCTTAATGTCTGCGGTCCGCCATCAGCTCCGAATCACCGCGCCACCCCGCACGGTCTGGAGCGCGTTCACCACCGAAGAAGGCGTCTGCCGTTGGTGGGCCCCCTCCGCTCGCGTCGACGCCCGACCGGGCGGCCGGCTCGTGTTGTCGCCAGGCGCCGGCGCCGACGGCGAGCCGCGGCCGGAGCAACGCGGCATGTTCCACGAGTGCCGCCC
>CAIUDO010000345.1 GCA_903897935.1 uncultured Pseudomonadota bacterium | reverse complement strand
CCTCCCCACGGAGCACGACCGCGCGCGCGAACCCGGTCTCCCGCACCTCGCGCAGCGTGGCCCACAGGTGATCACGCTCCGCGAAACGGCCGATCACCGGTACGCGCCGCAGCCCGTACAGCCCGAGGCCGGCGCCGTTGATGCGCGCCACCGACAGGGTGCCGGACTCCGCGCGCCAGGACTCAGGCATCGGCGGCAAGAACCGCTGAGACGGCGCCGCGAGCACGACCTCCTCCGTAGGTGCCAGCTCCTCTTCGCCCCATTCGTCAGGCGAGGCTCCGACCTGCGTGGAGTCGTCTCCCTCGTTCTGGCCTGCGTCGGTGGGCTCCGGGCGCGCCACCACCGCAACAGTCGCGACGCCGGGCCCCACCGACTCGGGGAGCGCGAGCAGCGCCCACATCGCGTCCGCGGCGAGCTGAAAGCGGTCTCGCGGGTCCTTCTCCAGGTTCCTCCTAAGCCACGCCTCGAACCCCACCGGGACCTCGTACCGGGGCTGAAACACCGGCGGCGTCACCGAGAGGTGCACCCGCTTGAGGCGGGCGAACCCACGCTCTTGAAACGGGGTCTGCCCGGTGGCGAGCCACCACCCGATGCTCCCGAGCGCGTACAGGTCCGTCCATGGCCCAAAGTCACGCCATCGGCCCGCGAACTGCTCAGGCGCCATGTACCGTGGCGTGCCCGACACCCCGACCCGCGCGCGCGCCTCTTCGTCGGTCGCGTGAGCGAGGCCGAAGTCGGAGAGCCGCAGCCGCCGCACACCCCCCGGTGCGCCGACCCGCTCGAAGCGAAGCACGTTACCTGGCTTGAGATCGCGATGTACGACCCCGCGCGCGTGCGCGTGAGCGAGCCCCGCGAGCAAGGTCAACAGGATCTCGCGCACCTCGGCCCACGAGGTCGGCGGGGGCGCGTCCCGCATCGAGCCGGTCGCGAGGTCCATCGCGAGGTACGGGCTCCCTTCCACCAGCCGGCCGCCCGACGCGGCCGAGGCCGCCGCGTCGACCTCGCCGTAGTCGTGTACGCGCACGATCGCCGGGTGGTCGAGGCCCGCCATCAGGGCCACCTCGTTGTGGAACGCCTTGCGGTAGACGGCTTCTCGCGCCCGCTCTTGCGTGATGACCTTCACCGCGACCGGCAGGCCCTGCCCGACGTGCACGCCGATCCAGACCTCACCCATGCCCCCCGCGCCAACCGGGCGGACGAGCGAAAATGGCCCCAACGGGATCGCGCCAGCCACTCCTGCCCCCGCGGCTATCTTACGCCACGGCGCGCCGCCGAACGTGTGTGGACCACGAGGTGACGGGTCAGCGCCATATCCCGCCGTTCTTGACGACCATGAAGATATCGTCAGAACGCCGGATGTCTTCGAGTGGGTCCCCGTCGACGATCACGAGATCGGCGAGGTACCCGGCGGCGACGGTCCCAATACGATCCTCGAGCCCCAGGTACCGAGCGCCGGTCGCCGTGCCCGCGCGCAGCGCCTCGTGCGGGGTCATCGCGCCCGAAGCCGCCAACGACCACAGCTCCCAATGGACCCCGAGGCCCTGCAGCGCGCCGTGCGCGCCCAACGTCACGGGCACGCCGAGGCGCGCCAGCGCCGCCGCCTCGCGCGCGACCACCTCGTGGTTCAATTCCGTATCGAGCGCGTACATCGGCCGACGCCACGACATCGCCTGCAGCTCCCGCACCGGCCAGTGGCGCAACATGCGCGGATCGTCGAGCGGGTTGTCGTCCACCCAGAAGCCGTGCTGACCGGTGAGGCCACCGTACGCCACCAACAACGTCGGCGTGTAGAACGTGCCGACGCGCCCGCCCGCGACCGCGCCAGCGAACAGCGCGCGGACGTCGGCGTGGAGCGGGGCGACCGGGAGGTTGTGCTCGACCGCGCCGAACCCGTCGACGACCGCCTCGAGGTCCTGCCACAGATCGACGCCACCCTCCAGCACGCACCCGACGCCCTCCTCGGCGCACACCTGCGCGTACCATTGCCGCCGCTCACGCTGAGATTGCTGGTATACCTTGACCGTTCGCGCACCGTACCCGGTCATGCGGGACACGTGGGCCCGCGCGTCGTCCAGGGTGGGCGTCTCAGACGCTTGGTTCGACAGCGCACCGTACAGGATCCACCCGGTCGAGAACACCCGAGGGCCCTGCATGAAGCCCGCTTCGACCCGCTCCGCTTGTGTGAACACGGTGTCGGTCGACGCCGACGGGTCATGCACGGTCGTAACGCCATAGTCAAGCGACACCAGGTACCGCCACTCCTGGGACGGCAACACGTCGCCGGCCGTGTAGTGCAGGTGCGCATGCACGTCGACCAGCCCGGGAAACACGGTACGACCGGTACAGTCTACCCGCGTCGCGCCGGCCGGGATCGGCACGTCGCGCCCCACCGCCTGGATGGTGTCGCCGACCACCAGCACCGTCGCGTCCTCAAGCACCTCGTCGCCCCGCATCGTGATCACCCGCGCGTGCTCGAACGCGATGATCGTGGATGGAACGTGCCTCGGGAGCTCCAACCCCGCGACGACCCGCTCGGGCTCGATCGACGCGTCATCGAGGCCGGCCACGGGCATCTTCACGAAGGTATCACCTTCGATCCATGTTAGTGCGGCTCCGTCCGCGGTCCAGCCCAGCCACTGCCCGCGCGCCGTCGTGAGCGCCGCCGCTGGCGCAGCGCCGCCGCTGAGGTCGACCTCCCGCGGAGAAGCGGGGAGCCGCGCCACGTGCACGCCGAGCCCAGCGCGCCACGCCAGGTGCCGGTGGTCCGGAGACGGGATCACCTGATCCGCGCCGCCCAACAGCGCGTGGGTCTGCTTGTCGGAGCCGTCGAGCGCGTAGCTGACCCAGGCCGTCGACGACGGCTTACGCGCCTCGGTCTCGCGCGACTCCGCGATCCACACGCGGCCGCCCCACAGCGTCGGCTGGGGCGCCGCCTCCGCCGAGCCTGGGTTGGCGACGGTGGTGACGACAGATGAGGTCCATCCGCGCTTGTCACGCGTCAACACCACGACGTCGAACGCCGCCACCGACGACAAATCGGCGCCAGCGCTGCCCGGCACCCCCCGGAGCACCACCAGCGCGTCGCCGTCCGGGGCCCACGAGGGCTGCACGAGCTGGCCCGTCACCGGCAGGACCTCCTCACGACGTCCGGACGTGATCAGCAGTCGGCCCCCGGTGACGTCGTCCCAGGTGGTCCACGCCAGCGTCTTGCCATCCGGATGCCACGCGGGCGCGTATCCGGTACGATCCCCAGAGGTTGGCGTGATCACGCCGTCCGGTCGACGCACCCACAAGCGGCCGAGCGCGGAGAACGCCACCGACCCGTCTGGTGCCCACGCGCCCCAGCGAAGCATTCGGGCGTGCACCGTGTCATCGATCTCGTTCGTAACAGGTTTTGTGTCCATCATCCGCCAGTCGCCACGTACCCGCATCGGCACCGCGACGCGCTCGCCGG
>CAIUDO010000344.1 GCA_903897935.1 uncultured Pseudomonadota bacterium | reverse complement strand
GCCGCTCGCGCGGATCGCGGCGCGTGGGCCGGCGACGCCGCTCGCAGGCCCAGGCGCCGTCGACGCCGCGGCCCCGCGGATGTGGGTGCACGCCGCCGCCGACGAGCTCGGCACCGGCCAGCGGGCGCTCGATCTGGCGGTCACCTACGCCGGCACCAGGGTGCAGTTCGGCCGCCCCATCGGCTCGTTCCAGGCGATCAAGCACAAGCTCGCCGACGCCTACACCGCCCTGTCCGGCGCGCGCAGCGCGGTGTGGGCTGGCGCGTGGACCGTCGAGAACGACCCCCACCGCGCGACATCCGCGGCGCGCCTCGCGCTCGTCACGGCGACCGAAGCCGCGTTCTCCGTCGCCGCTGCCGGCCTCCAGGTGCACGGCGGCATCGGGTTCACCGAGGAGCACGACGCGCAGCTCCTGCTCAAGCGCGCGCGCACGCTGCTCGTCGCGCACGGGGACCCAACGTCACACCGGGCGGCGTGGTGGGCCGCGCACACCCCGTAGGCGTCAGGCCGGCTCGCAGAACTGTTGGTACCACCTACGTAGCTTGCCGATCGGTCCATCCCCTGCCGCCAACACGGGTGGCTCTCGCCACCGCTTGTTCTCCCAGATGCGCACGTCCTCGTGGAACCCGACCCGCAAGTTGTCGATGTACGCCGAGCGGATCCGCTCCATCAGGGCGGCGTTGTCGTGCACCCTCAGCATGACTCCGAACCGCAGCTCCAGCTCGTGCTCGTCGATGGGGATGTGCGCGTTCACGAGCCGGGACGCCAAGACGCCCTCCATCGTCGTGAGCTGGATCGCGGGCCCGTGGTAGACTGCCTCCAGGGTGAACGCGTCCTTTCCGCCCCCGCGTGGGTACGCCGTGCCCCACGAGCGCTGGATCGCCTGGTGCCCCTCGAAGCTGTTCTCGAACCGATCCACGACGGTTCCGTGCACGGTCGGGAAGTGCGCGAGGTCGGCGACATTCTCCACGATCTCCCGGCCCTGCGTACGAATGCGGATCATCGAGTGCGAGAACGACGACCACGCAGGATCCCCATGGCCATCGCTCGGCGGCACCGCGTACTCCGGGGTGTCCGACCCGTACCAGACCAGCACGAGCCCACCGACCTCGTCGGTGGGCCACCGCCGCGTGAAGGCGCGGCGCGGGATGTGGTCGGCGTACGGGATCCCCGAGCAACGGCCGTCGACGCCGAACGTCCACGCGTGGAACGGGCAGCGCAGGTCCTCCCCGACGACCACACCGCCGTGCCCGAGGTGGGCGCCCAGGTGTGGGCAATGTGCGTCGAGCACCACCGGAACCCCGCTCGCGGTGCGGTACACGACCAGATCCTGGCCAAAGTATCGCGCGGGTCGCGCCACGCCGGCCGCGATCTCGTCGGAAAACCCGATACAGTACCAACCGCGCGCGAACGTCACGTCGCCTCCTACCAGCCACCCAAGGTGGCCCAGCGGTCCCGGTGAAACGAAGCGTCGCCCGCGGTGTGCTCGAGCACGTGCGCGCGCTTGAAGAACAGCCCGATGTCGTGCTCGTCGGTCATGCCGATTCCACCATGCATCTGGATGGCGTCGCGCACCACTCCGGCCGCCGTCTCCCCGACCGTGGCCTTCGCCATCGACGCGAGCCGCGCGGCCGACCCGTCGCCGAGGTCCCAGGCGCGGGCGGCCGCCGCCACCGCGGACCGCGCCACAAGCAAACGACACAACCAGCTCGCCGCGCGGTGCTGCAACACCTGGAAGGTGCCGATCGCGACGCCGAATTGCTGCCGCTCGCCCAACCAGACACACGTGCGCTCGAACGCGCCCTCCGCGACCCCAAGCAGCTCGGCGGCGAACAACAACGACGCGCGCGCCATCACGCCGTCGTCGACCACGACCGCTCGGAACGGCGCCGCGTCGAAGGTGACCCGTCCAGCGCTGAGGCCATCCAACCGACACAATGGCGTGACGGTGGCATGCCGGGCCTCGACCTCGATCCAGCCCGTCGACGTCCGGATCACGAACCGATCGGCGCCCATCGCGGCGATCACCGGCGCCACGTGGCCGGTCACGCGCCCGTCGTGCGGCTCGATCACGACGACGCCGCCGTGCTCGGCGCACATCCACGCGGTCCGACCCGCCGCGCCGCCCAGCTCACGGCCGATCGTGTCGGCGGTCACCGGCTCGGGCACCAACCGACGCCCCACCTCGTGCGACACCGCAGCGGCGGCGAGCAGCGAGAGCCCGCTCCCTCCTACCGACTCGGGGAGGTGCGCCCCGACGTACCCGCAGGCGTCGAGCGTCGCGAGGCGCGCGTCGGACCAGCTCCGGTCGACGCCGGACCGGGCAGCGCGAACGCGGGCGATCGGTTGATCGTCGGCCAACACCGCCGCGACCGCGGAGGCGATCTCGGCGACCTCGGGCGCGAGCGCCCCAGCGAGCGCGGCGACGTGCCCCTCCCGGGCCGGCCGATCGGGCAAGCCCAGCACACGCCGCGCGATCACGTCGTGCTGGATCTCGGTCGTTCCACCTTCGATCGTGTTCCCGCGCGAGCGGAGCCACTCACGCGCCGCGACGCGGTCGGCCTCGGCGAACGCTTCCCCCTCCCAGCCGAGCCCGTCGACGCCCATGGCCTGCATCGCGAGCTCCCACCGGCGCTGCTTGAGGCCGCTGCCGACGACCTTGAGCACGCTCGCGAGATCGCCGGGAGTTCCACGTTGTTCACCTTCCCGCATCATGTCGTCGACCGCGGCTTCGAACGCGGCGGCGTCCGTCGCGAACGACGACAATGCCACCCGGAGCGCGCCCCCAATCGGGCCCGCAGCCCGCGCGCGCGCGACGAGCTGCGCCTCGGCGCCGGCGATCTGCCCGCTCATCGCGGCGCCGATCATCGAGCGCTCGTGCTGCAGCAGCGACATCGCGACGCCCCACCCGGCGTGCTCGGCGCCGATCCGGTCCGCGACTGGCACCGGCACGTCCTCGAGGAACACCTCACAGAACGGGGACGCCCCGCTGATCAGCGGGATGGGTCGGATGGTCACCCCCGGCTGGTCGAGCTCGATCAGCACGAACGAGATGCCCTTGTGCTTGCTCGCGTCGGGGTCGGTCCGCACGAGGCAGAACAACGCGTCGGAGTCGTCGGCGTGAGACGTCCAGATCTTCTGGCCGGTGACCCGATAATGGTCCCCGTCACGCACGGCGCGCGTGCGTAGGGACGCGAGGTCCGACCCGGCGTTGGGCTCGGAATAACCTTGACACCACCGCACCCGGCCCGCCGCGATGTCGGGGAGCACGCGGAGCTTCTGGGCCTCGGTGCCGTGCGCGAGCACGATCGGGCCGAGCATCACGAGCCCGAACCCGACCAGCGGCGGAGGGAGCGCGAGATCAGCGAGCACCTCGTCCATCGCGCGCGCGTGGTCCGGCGACAAGCCAGCGCCGCCGTACGCGACGGGCCAGGTAGGCGCGGTGAGGCCTCGCGCCGCCATCCGCTCCAACCACCGCAACGAAGCCGGCCCTGCGCCGACCCGCCTCCGGCCGCCCCAGTACCCATCGAACTTGCCGGCGCCGCGGGTGCCGAACAGCTCGGTTGGGGGATCCTCGAGGATCCACGCCCGCAGCGCCCGCTTGAACTCGTCCATGTCGCTCACGATGGCTCCGATAGAACATGTTCTATCCAGCGGCCAGAACCGAACGCCAGCCGGTAGAACATGTTTCACTTGTGGGGTACGCTCCACGAGGAGGTAACCATGACGCAGCGCGCGACGGCACACGCTGCCGACCCAGTACGCATCGCTGAGTCGCTCCTTCCAGGTTTGTCAGCGCGAGCTGCCGCTACGGAGGCGAACCGCGCGATGCTGCCGGAGACGGTGCACGAGCTGGTCGACTCTGGCCTGTTCGGGCTGCTCCGCCCGGCCCGATACGGCGGAGGAGAAGCTGACCCCCGCGTCTTCTTCGACGTACAACGTACGCTCGCGCGGGCGTGCCCCTCCACCGCGTGGGTCTACGGTGTGGTCGGGGTCCACGCGTGGCAGCTCGCCCTGTTCGAGGCGCGCGCCCAAGACGAGGTGTGGGGCGACGCGCCCGAGGCGCTGATCTCGTCGAGCTATGCGCCGGTCGGCAAGGTCGAGGTTGTCCCCGGAGGCTACCGCCTCAGCGGCCGCTGGTCGTTCTCGTCGGGGTCGCAGGTCTGCCAGTGGGTGTTCCTGGGCGCACCCGTGCCGACCGAGGGCGGCCCTCCGGACGTACGGACCTTCTTGCTGCCGCGCGCCGACTACCAGATCGTGGACGTCTGGCACACGACCGGACTGACCGGAACCGGCAGCCAGGACATCGTCGTCGACGGGGCGTTCGTGCCGGAGCACCGCACCCACCGCTTCCGCGACGGCTTCTTGTGCAACAGCCCAGGGAACGCCGTCAACCGCGCCCCCTGCTACGCCCTGCCGTTCGGGCAGGTGTTCGTGCGCTCGGTGTCCACCACCGCGATCGGGATCGCCGAAGGCGCCCTCGAGGCGTTCGTCGCCAGCCAGCGCGACCGCAAGAACATGGCG
>CAIUDO010000343.1 GCA_903897935.1 uncultured Pseudomonadota bacterium | reverse complement strand
TGTTGACCTCGCCGTACGCCGACAGCCTGTCCGAGTCGTTGCAGAACAGCGACAGCGACTTCGGCGGCAGCTTCTACTACGACGACGTTGAGTATTACGCGTTCTACGGTGACGACATCGTGATCGACCACATGTCGTCCGCATTCGACCCGATCGTGAACCTGTACGATCCCGACTGCGCGCTCGTCACCTACAACGAAGACGGCGGCGCCGACGGGACCGACGCCCGCATCACGACGACGACCGACCGGACGGGCATCTACACGATCACGCCGTGGGCGGAGTTCTCGCGGTCGACCGGCAACTACACCCTGGAAATCGAGGCGTCCTGGTGATCGTCCTGCTCGCTGCCCCCGCGTTCGCGTGGGGCCACCACTACCTGGTCACCGACCGCGCGCTCTCTCACCCGTCGGTCACGTGGGCCGACGAGCAGGTCGAGGTCGAGCCACTGTCAGCGTTCATCGAGGCACAAGCGCCGACCCTTCAGGTCACGCTGCAGGCGTACCAGGAGTGGATGGCGGGCAGGAAGAGCGAGCGCTTCGCGCCCCAGGGCACGTTGGTGTCGACCGAGGTCGAGCTGCTCGCGGCGTGCCGGCTCAACCCGACGGCGACCTTCCCGCTGGTGGTGCGCCTGCTTCCGGGCGCCGAGCCGGGGGAGCGCATCGACCCGGCCACCGCCAGCAAGTACCTCAAGCCGGTCGCGCCGCTCGTCATGGAGTTCGCCGCGGTCGAAGCTGGGGATCTCGTGTCCGCCCGCTCGGTCGTCGACACCTTCACCGACGAGCCGGACTGGGGCTTCGACCACGAGCTTTGGGTGTACCCGAGCTATGGATACGGCGAGATCCCATACGGAAAGCTCACGGGTGAGTCGAGCAAGGCTGCGTTTCATATGCAGTTCGGGCACGAGAACCTGCTGGTGAAGATGTTCGCGCACGACGTCACCGAGGGCATGGTCGTCGAGAGGGTTGAGCTGTTCTTGCGGCTGTCGCGGGTGGCGTTCGACAGCGGGCACCGGTACTGGGGCTACCGATTCGCGGCGTGGGCGGCGCATTATGTCCAGGACCTCGCGCAGCCGTACCACAGCAAGGCGCTCCCGGGCGAGCGGTTCGGGTACTACGTGAAGTACGCGGTGTCCGAGAAGAAGGACGAGATGAAGGCCGAGGCGACGCAGCTCGCCGCGAACCGTCACTTCATCTACGAAGACGTCGTCGCGTACGGGCTGCAGCAGTCGTACCTGGAGCCCGATCCGCGGTACGCGGCGATGTCGGGGTGGCTCAGCGGCGGCGAGGCGGTGCTGGAGGCGAACACCGCGGAGAAGCTGGCGGAGCTCGTCATGAAGCGGGCAGCGAAGCACGCCCCCAAGATCGACGCCGCGATCCTCGCCGCCGCCGACCCCCGGTTCACCGACGACCCGTCGTACGACGTCGAGACCGCGCCCGACTACACCGTCGCCGGGGTGCTCGCCGCGATGCCCGCTCCGGCGTGGGACACCTTGCTCGAAGAGACCGGCCAGGACTTCGCGACGGCGGGCGCGGCCACCCGCACCCTGCTCGCGCTCGCTCGGGGGGATTGACGTGTTCGAACCCGGGCTGTCTATCGCAGAGGTCTACGCCGCTGCTGAGCGCGTGCGTCCGTATGTGTTGCGTACACCCGTGCTCACCCGGGTCGTGCAGACCCCGGCCGGTGAGGCCACGCTGTCCTTCAAGTGCGAGTCGCTGCAGAGCATCGGCGCGTTCAAGCTTCGAGGGGCCTTCTCGTGCATGACGGCGCTTCCGCCGGGCACGCCCGGGGTGGTCACCTGGAGCTCGGGCAACCACGCGCAGGCGGTCGCGCGGGCGGCGAAGGTGCTCGGGTTGCGGGCCACGGTGGTCATGCCGGACAACGCCCCGGCGGTCAAGCGCGCGCGGGTGGTCGAAGACGGCGCGCACGTCATCACGGTGGGGCCGGACAGCGAGGAGCGGCGGGCGGTGGGCGAGGCGCTGGCGGCGTCCGAGGGGTGGGCGGCGATCCCGCCGTACGATCACCCGCACGTCGCGGCGGGGCAGGGCACTGCGGCGCTGGAGCTGCTCGACGAGGTCGGCGCCATCGACCACTTCTACTGCCCGGTGTCGGGCGGCGGGCTGATGGCGGGGTGCGCGACGGTGCTGCGTGCTCGTTGCCCTGAGGCCGAGATCGTCGCGGTCGAGCCAGCCGCCGGAGATGACTTCGCGCGCAGCCTGGCGGCGGGTGAGCGCGTATCGGTCCCGCCACCCGACACGATCGCCGACGGATTGCGGGTGGTCACCCCGGGCGCGTGGACGTGGACGGTGCTGAAGTCCGCGGTCGACCGGGCGACCGTCGTCACCGATGACGAGCTGATGGTCGCGATGCGGTGGGCGCTGTCGAACCTGCGGCTGGTGCTGGAGCCGTCGGGAGCGGCGTCGTTGGCGGTCGCGCTGCGCGAAGGCCGCGGTCGGTGTGGCGTGTTGTTGTCGGGGGGCAACGTCGAGCCTGCGGTGCTGCGCGCCGTGGTCGGGGGGTAGCATGTGGTTCGTCCTGCTGGCGGCGCTCGGGTGTACGGGCGGCGTCGTCTCGCTGAAAGAGTCGGGTGTGCCTGTGACGACGCCCAACACGGTGTCGGACGCCGATACGGACGCCGACACCGATAGCGACGCGGACACCGACGCCGACGCGGACACCGACGCCGACGCGGACACCGACGCTGACGCGGACACCGACGCCGACGCGGACACCGACGCTGACGCGGACACGGACGCCGACACCGACACGGACGCCGACACCGATGCGGACACCGACACCGACGTCTGCGCCGATACGCCCGTGTGGGATCTGCCTGCGGTCTGCCCGCCGGCGTGCACCGGTGGGTGCGTGGGCGACACCTGCCGGATCGCGTGCAATGACATCAACGCGTGCAGCAACGCGGTGCTCGCGTGCCCGGACGGGATGGGGTGTGAGGTCAATTGTGACGGCGTCAACGCGTGCTCTGCGACGACCGTGAACTGCCCGGACGCCACCCCATGCGAGGTGACGTGCGACGGGACGAACCCGTGCGCGGACATCCGCGTCAATTGCCCGCCGACCGACGCGTCGTGCTCGGTGGCGTGCGACGGCATCACGCCGTGTATGGGCGGCGTCGTCGTGTGCGGTGAGAAGGCGTGCACGACCACCTGCGACGGGATCTCGGCGGATCTGTCGTCGGTGGTGTGCGGGCCGTCGTGTGACTGCGACCCGGGGTCGTGCTGACGCGTGGCGTTACGCCGGCCACGCCCCTGGCTCGGTCAGGAACCGCACGATCTCCTCCTCGCGCGCCTTCGCCTCCTCGAACCCCAACGCCTCGACCGCGCCGGTGTACGCGCCGTCGAACAGCAAGTAGGAGAGCAGGTCCGACTCCTCGCCGTCCGTCGCTGCTCGGTCGGCGCTGAACGCCAACAGTCGGTCGATGGCGCCCCCGACGCGCGGCGGGTTCGTCCGGTACACGTCGGCGGCGAGGCGCCCGAGGTCACGCTTCGGGCGCAAGAACAACGTGCGCACGATGGCCACCCCCAGCTCCTCCCGCGCCGCCGCGAGCACCTCCGGGCCGCAGCGGCGCGCCACCCAGTCGAGTACGTGGTTGGTGCTCTCGAGCTGGATGAGGTCGCGCTCGACGGGATCGACCATCAACGCGTTCAGCGTCTTGCCCGCGAGGAAGGGCAACGTCGGGTTGACCTGCGCGAGCGGCGTCAGGCCCTCCTGCTCGCGCGAGATGTGCGAGCCGATCAACAACACCCGATCGGCGCCCGCGCGGATGACCGGTCGAAGGGGCGTGTTCTGCCGCAGGCCGCCGTCGACGTACAGTTGACCGTCGACGGGCACCGGCGGGAACAAGAACGGCAACGCGCCCGACGCGAGCACGTGGCGCGGGCGCAGGCGGCACCGTCGCACGTGGGTGCCCGGCGCAGGATCGAGCTCGAACGGGTGCACCGGCGCGTCGACGAACAGCACGTTCGCGCCGGTGGACAGCTCGGTGCAGCTCACGACGAACGCCCGGCACCGCCCCCGGTCCAGGGACTCCCGCAGCTCGTCGATCGGGGACTCTCGGCGCACCAACGTGTACATCGGCGTCGCGTCCAGCAGCGCGCGCCCCTCGACGGGTCGGAACGCGGTCTGCAACGCGCCGAGCACCCCGCCGCCCGCGAGGAGGTACACGGACGGGATCGTCAGCGTCTGCCACAAGCGCGACAACCGCTCCACGCGCTCGGCGGACCGCGCGGCGGCGAACATGCCGTTGAGCGCGCCCACGCTGGTGCCGCTGACGACGTCGGGCCAGGGGACCCACCCGAGCCGTTTGGGCAGGTCCAGGTACATGAAGCGCATGACGCCCGCGGCGTACGCCCCGCGAGACGCCCCGCCCGACAGCACGAGTCCGAGGCGGCTCATCGGTCTACCGGGGTCGCGAAGTGCCAGTCGAGGGCGCGCGACAGGTGCTGC
>CAIUDO010000342.1 GCA_903897935.1 uncultured Pseudomonadota bacterium | reverse complement strand
AGAGCTACCTGCACGTCGTCATCAACGAGGCGATGATCGACTGGTGGTCGGGCGGCGCCAACTACGAGGCCGTCGTCACCCAGGCCGCCAACGAGGCGTCCGGACACGCGTTCGCGACCGACTGGACCGGGCCGACCGAGGGCCTGCGCGGCTCGTTGTACCGGGAGGGCGGCTACGGCGTGAGCGGGTTCTCCCGCACCGACCGGCAAGAATTCATGAACGACCTGATGAGCAGCGGGCTGCCCCCTTCGCAGTACACCCTGTCGCTGCTGCAGATCTACATGCCCCTCCCGAGCGACTTCCCGGAGTCCAACGATCCGTCGTCCTACTACGACTGTATCGTATGCTATGGCGACACCAGCGAGCCGTTCGACGCCGACGGGCTCATCACCGCGCTCGAAGACCAGGTGGTGGGTCCGCTCAGCGACGCCGAGGATCTGTTCTGGGTGTACCCGCACCTGACGCGCATGACGTCATCGCTCGACGCGGTCGAGATGACCGTCGATCCGTCGTTCGTGTTCAACGCCGACATGCCGCAGGAGGTGGCGCAGGTGCGGGTCGCCAGGATGTACTACGACTGCGGGGGCACGCTGACGTCCAACGCCGCGAACCGTACGTTCACCCTGCCGGACGGGCGGATGTACTTCTTGCCGTCCGAGGACTGGTTCGCGTCCTCGGGCATCTCCGAGTTCGAGTACATGCAAGAGCACCTGGCGGACGTCGCGGCGAACATCATCGAGCGCACGGGGCCGGATGGGCTGCCGGAGGCGATGTACGACCGCACCGCCGAGGCGCTCGACGAGTCGCTCCGCTTCAACGACGCGGTCGGCGACCTGCTGGGGTGCGCGGGCGGCTGCTCGGGGGCGGGCCGGGGTGGGGGCGTCGCGCTCACCGCGGGCGCGCTGGCCCTGCTGGCGCGGCGGCGGCGCTCGTGATCGCGGCGTTGCTGCTGGCGTGCGCCGGCGGTGACACGGCCTGGGTCACGCCGGAGCCGGGCTGCGCCGACGGCGAGGCGCGCCTCGAGCTGGCGCCGGTGGGCGCGCCGTACGGGGCGACCGACGGGCTCGAGGTCGGCTACGGGTGGCCGCCGCAGGGCGGGGCGCCGTTCGCGCCGTTCATCGTCCGGTTGTCCGGGCTCGTGGTCGAGGATCGCGTGGAGATGTCGGTCGACGTGGTCGATGACGCGACCGGCGAGGTGATCGGCTACGGCTCGGCGCCGATGGGGCTGGTGTGCGCGAACGTCGGCGACGACGAGGGTTGGTACGTGAGCGCGGAGCTTCACGCGTTGTTCTGGGGCATCGAGCTCGACGCGCTGGACGGTCGGCAGGTGCAGGTGCGCGTCGAGGCGGACGTGCCCGAGGTGGGGCCGGTCGCGGCGGACGCGCTCGGCGTGCTGCGCCCGATGTGACGCGGATCGTAGACGCCGCCGGTGGGGGCGGCGCTGGCCCCGTCGCGGCGCGACGCCGCCGCAGACGCCGGTTAGACCACCGTCGGGGGCCGTCGTGCCGCGAACCAGTGTTACGAAGCTGCATATCACCGTCTACTTCGGCCGCGACGTCACATCGGGCCTGCTGCTCGTCGACGAGCCCGAGAACAGCCTGTACCCCGACTTCTTGTTCACGCTGATGGAGGCGTACCGCCGCGTCGTGCAGCGACCGGACGGCTCTACGTCGACCCAGTCGTTCTTCGCGACCCACAGCCCGATCGTGGCGGCCGGGTGACGCAGAGGCCGCGCTGCCCGCGCTGCAGGTGTGGCCTTTTGGGGATCAGGGCGCCTCGCAGATGAACGGGAGCAGGTCGCCGCACGGCCAGTCGTTCCAGCGGGTCGTGATGTTGTAGTTCGTGCCGGCACAATCTTCGCCGGCGCCCCAGTCGTTCGGCTCGCCGGAGTACCACCGCTCGTAGGTGACCGCGGCGCCGTCCGCCCACGCGAAGGTGCCTTCGACCGCCTGATCCGACAGCCCAATCCACCACCCGCCGCCCGCGATGCCGGCCGCCCGCGCCGAGACCGCGGTGTTCTCCGCGGCGTCGCCGATCGTCGCCAGCGAGTACCCGAGGCCCGCGCACGCCGCGAGCGCGCTGTTCCAGTCGGTCGCCGACGCGCAGTATGCGTAGGGCGGCTCGTCGATGCACCCGTAACATGCCGGGAGATCGTCGGTGAAGCCGTCACAGTCGTCGTCGCCGCCGCCGCACACCTCGACCGCGTCGGGGTTCGTCAGCGGGTCGAGGTCGTCGCAGTCGCCGCCATCGGCGCCGTAGCCGGCTGGGGCGACGCACGCGTCAATCGCCCGGCCCTCGTCGCCGTAGCCGTCGCCGTCGACGTCGGGGTACCACACAGTGGTCGGCAAGCCGTCGTCCAGCGCGCCGTCGCAGTCGTCGTCGACGCCGTTGCACGCCTCGGCGGCGCCCGGGTGGATCGACCCGTCGGCGTCGTCACAGTCGAGGTCGGTGCAGGTCGTGAAGCCGTCCCCGTCGTCGTCGCGGTCGTCGCCCGGGTCGAAGCACGGGTCGAACGCGTTCTCCAGCGCGTCGATGCGCGAACCGACGCTGTCGCAGTACTTCGCGTTCGCGAACAGCTCGCACGCGTCGGCCCAGTCGGACCGGTACATCTCGACGTCGATGTCTGCGTGCTTGAGCTCCCACAGCTTGTCGCCGGTCACGGGGTCGATCTCGACGATCGTGCTGGTGTCTCCAGGGTTGGTGGCGAAGCACTCGGGGTGGCCCATGCCGATCAGCACGTTGCCGCTCGGCAACCAGTCGACCGAGCCGAGGTAGGCTTGGTACCAGTCGGGCTCGGTCCACTCCCACAGCTTGGTCGCGGTGAGCGTGGCGACGTCGAGCTCGAACGCGATCACCGAGGATTGACCGATGTCGACGCCGTTGTTGTAGACGAGCATCGTGGTGCCGTCGAAGTCGAGGCCGTGCTGCCAGGCCTGGTACTCCGAGTCGGGTAGCGGGGTGCCGCTCGGGTCGACGAGCGTGAAGTCGCCTCCGGGGCCGAACTTCCACAAGTAGTCGCCGGTCGCTTCGTCGAAGGCGAGCACGTTCGAGAAGTCGCGCACGCTGACGTACACCTCGCGCCGGCCGCCGCCGAAGTCGATACCGTCGACCCAATTCGCGTGCCAGAAGTCGTCACGGCCGCTCGGGAGGTGCCCCTCGTCGAGCGCGCGCTGGCTGTCGTACGTGAAGACAACCGACTCGGTCGCTTGATCCACGATGCGGATCTGAAAGCCGAGGAACGGGCGGACGCCGCGGACCTCCTTCTCTTCCAGCGTCATCCAGCGCCCGTCGGCGAGCTGCTTGCCGTCGTGGTGGAAGTTGGTGGTCGCGAAGTCCGGGATGCCGGCGGCGCTGTCCCACACCTCACCGTCGTAGAGGTCGATGAGCCGCGGCCGCCCGAGCGGGTTCGGGCTCCACCCACCGCCCCACGAGAACGAGGTGCCGCCATGGTAGTCGAAGTCGATGGATGGTCCGACCCAATCGGGCGTCTCGAAGTGCCAGCGGGCGCGCCCGTGACGGTCGACGACGAGCAGGATCTGCTCCTGCTGGTTCCAGCAGTCGATGGTGTTGCTGAGGATGTACTCGGTGGAGTCCCAGCCCTTCCCGGTCGCCAGCACGCGCCGGTCGACCTTGGGGTGCTCGGGCCCGGTGCGGTGCGTGAACGTGGTGGCGGGGCCCACCTGACGAGGGCAGGTTGGGGCGACCGCGCAGGTGTAGGCCTCGTCCGCCAACAAACCGGGCACTCGTAGCTGGTGCTCGATCCCGGGCTCAGACTCGGCGAGGTGGCGTTCGGTGGGGTCACTGTCGAGGGTGCAGACCACCGCCACCGCCGCGTCGGCGCTGGTGGTGGCCTCGACCAGCAGCTCGTGGCTGGTCCACGGGGTGACCGACACCACGGACGTGAGCACGAGCCCGGCGTCACGAGCGCATGGGTCCGGCGGCTCGGTGTCGGAGTCGGTGTCCGTATCGGAGTCGGTGTCCGTATCCGTATCCGTATCGGAGTCGGTGTCCGTATCGGAGTCGGTGTCCGTATCGGTGTCGGTGTCGGTATCGGTATCGGTGTCCGTATCGGAGTCGGTGTCGGCGTCCGTGTCCGTGTCGGCGTCCGCGTCTTCTTCGGTCGATGGCGTCGGCGTGGTCGGGGCGACCGCGGTCTCACAGTCTTTGCACGGGGCGCACGCGAGCAGCCAAGCGACGATGAGCATCCAGCCTCCTGGCTGCAGTGTGCCACGGAGCGGCGCCGCCTGGGTGACGTTGAGGCGTCAGCGCCGCGCGCAGTGGCTCACACCCGCCGAGACCGTGGCGTGTTCCCAGACCTCCGCGCGCTGCGGCCCCATCGAGTAGCCGCCGCGGCTGAGCCCACCCGCGGCAGGGTCGTGCTTGAACCTCACGACCGTCCACTTGTAGTCCGGGTGACGATCGGTTTGGCCCCACATCTCGACGAGGTCTCGCTCGTTCGAGCGGAGCGCCTTGCTGAACACGGCGTCGAGCGTGGTGAGGTCGACGTGGTCGGCGATCGCCTCTCCGACCAGGGTCCAGCCGCCACCGGGCTCGTGGCGCAGGTACGCGTGGTGGGCGGTACGAGCGTCGTCTTCGAGGTACTGTACGACGCGGGTGAAGCCAGCCGCGGCGAACCGAGCAGGCAACGTCGGCCGCTCGGGCACCGGGAACGCGACCCGAGGGACGGTCTCAGGGGTCAAGGTGGGCCACGCCATGTCGCGCGGCGGTCGGATCATGATGAGCGTGGGCGGGATCGTGATCCGCGTGACGTCATCGTCGTTCGTCGCGCGCGGTGGCACCGCGGAGCTGGCCATCAGCTTGGCGATCTCTTCTTCGGTGGGCTCCTTGGTCGGCGGGGGCGGCGACGGCACGCCGCCTCGCATGAGCTCGTCGAACGCGTCGTTCGCTTGCTCGAACGTGGCGCCCCACGCGAGCGCGTCGCCGTTGACGCCGTCGGCGACGATCCATCCGGCCGCGGGCGCGATGAAGGTGCCGCTCCCGGACGCCCGGTTGTACCCTTGGATCGCGCGGCAGCCCGCGCGCATCGCACCGCCCGGGATGGGGGCGGGGATGTACAATCGAACATCGGTAATCGGGCGCATCGCTGCGATGAACGCTGCGAACTCGGCGGGCTCGTGTCCGTGCTCGTCAAGGTCCGCGCGGCAGAGCAACGAGAGCGGTCCACGCTCGTTCGGGCTGCTCGGGTCCACGTAGTACGGATCGTCGTCGCCGTGAGGCCCGGGCCCGAGGTAGCCTGAACGCTCGTGGATCCGGCCCGTCGCGTCGTAGTGGATGTGGACCCGCTTCTCGCCTTCGCACAGGATCAAGTGGCCGGGGCGCTGGTTCGGGCCCTCGGGCTGGGCGCGCGCGCCCATCCGGGCGTGGTAGGCGTCGACGATGTGGCGCGGGACGCTCTCGTCGAACGTTGCTTGAGGCGGCGGCGCGGTGTCGAGCAACCACTCCACCAGCAGGCTCCCGAACAACCAGCCGGGGCGGTCCGGGTCGCGGCGGTAGAACACCCGCGAGCCGTTCTGCTTCGTGTACGGGTCGGACCACACGCGATCGGTCAGCGGGTCCAACGCAGCGACGACGCGCATGGCGTGGTCGGTCGTACGAAGCGACCGGATCATAGCTTGATCGGCGATCTTCCGCGGCAGGGCCGACACTGCGATCCGCTGCGATGGGTCGGCGGGCATGGCTTCCTCCGGGCGGTGGTTACTCCGCGGGCTTCGGCGCCGGTGACCCCGGCGCCGCCCAAATCGGTGGCTCGCCGCTGCGCGACCGCTGCACCAGCAGCACGAGCGAGACCAAGAAGAACACGATGACCCACCACTGGGCCGGCGTGAGCATGAGCCACCGCACGTCCGTGGACTCCGGCCGCATGAAGTCCATCAAGAACCGCGTCGGACCGTACAAGACGAAGAACAGCAGCGCGTAGAAGCCCGGGACCCGCGGCGCGCGATCGAGCAGCTTGAACAGCCCGAACACGCCGAGCGACCACAGCGCCTCGTACAGGCCCATGTCGTGGCACGCGACCTCCGGGCCGTACCCCGGGCAGATCCCGTGCACGCCGAGGAAGAATTCTGTCGGTGTGCCCGGGTGATCGTGCGCGACGAAGCACCCCATCCGGCCGAGGAACCACCCGATCGCGAACCCGAACGCGAGCTGGTCGGCGTACGCCCATGGGTTCAGCTTCTCGCGCCACACGAAGATCGCGGTGAGCACGACGCACGTGAAGATGCCGCCCATGCTCGACAAGCCCTGCCAGAAGTACAGGAATTGCCTGGGATCCGCGAGGTACTCGTCGCGCGCGTACATGAGCCCGTACCCGACGTGGCCGCCGACGAAGGTGCCGACGACGAGCCAGCTCACGAGCCGGTTGATCGCGTCCGGGGACAACCCGACGCGCGCGGCGCGCGTCATCGCGACGCGTGATCCCACCACGAACCCGAGCGCGACGAGCACGCCAAAGCCGTGCAGAGGCACGTGATCCGAGCCCGCGATCTCGAACGGCAGGGGGATGTTGATGACCGGCGGCGGGAACCAGGGGATCAAGGGCTTCACGGAATCTCCGAGCCGCGGGTAACCCGGCATGGTCGCGCGGCGCACCACGCGCGGCGGCGCGGCGGCGCGGCGCGAAGTCGCCGAGATTGGGCCCGGTGGGCGGGTGGTTGTCGCTGTCGCCACGGTGCGCGCGCTGACCGCGTGTACGATGTCGCCGCGAGGGCAGCTTGGCGATCGTAGACTTCGCGCATCGCGAAATCATCGCGCGCATCGTCTATTTCGGCGCGCCCGACGTCGGGTGCAACACCAACGTCGAGGTGCTGCACGCCTTGTTGGCGGAGAACGACAAGAGCCGCCTCCACCGGTTCGGCGCCAGAGACGAGGGAGAGAGCTGCTATTTCGACTACGCGCCTCGCGAGCAGGGCAACGTCGTCGGGTTCTCGGCGCGCATCCGCGTGTACTCGATGCCCGGAGGGGTCCGAAACCCGGCGCATCGCGACGAGGTCCTGCGCGGCACCGACGGGGTGGTGTTCGTCGCCGACGCGCGCGAGGGGCGCGGTCGGGCCAACCGTGACGCGGCGCTGGAGCTGGAGGAGGTGCTCGCCGAGCAGGGCCTGTCGTTGGCGAGCCTGCCGGGGGTGGTCCAGGTCAACCACACCGACGCACCAGGCGCGCGCGCCGCTGCCGACGTGGCGCGCGAGATCAACCCGCACGGCTTCCCGGTCGTCGAGGCGGTCGCGCGCGCCCACAAGGGCGTGCTCGGCACCCACGAGCAGGTGGTCCGCGCGATGGTCGCTCGTCTGCGGGACAACCTCGCCGGAGACCAAGCCGCCATCGCGCTCACCGCCGTGCACCGCGCGCAGCGCGAGCGGGACGACGACGTCGTCAAGCGGCACCTCGCGGTGATCCGCGGCGAGAGCGGACGATCGGGCGGGTCGCCGCGCGAGACCCCGAGCCAGATCGCCGCCGACCTCGAGACGTCGGTGTCGTGGCAGCCGCGCGCCCTGGTCGGCACACGCCCCGTGCGCGTGATCGGGTCGTACCTGACCGACGACAGCGTCGTCTGCGTCGACCTGATCGTCGAGCGCTTGTCGGGGGGCGAGGCGCGGCGGGTGCGCGTGCTGATGGAGAACCGCCCGTTGGACGAGGCGTTGAGCGGGCCCAACGCCGCCACGCCCGTTGCGCCGCCCCTCGCTCCGCCGCTCGGTGACGCGCTGCCCTCTGAGATCACGGTGAAGGTCGAGCGCCGCGACAGCTTATATGAGCTGCTCTTTGGTGTAGGGGGCTTCGTCGGTGGCGCGCTCGTCGGGTTCTTCATCGGGGTCTTCCTCTTCTATGGCAAGTGACCCCGGGCGGCTCAGCCTCACGGGCGCGCGCTGGGTCGCTCCACGAGTCCCCGACGAAGTCGTGGAGCGTTTGGCCGCGAGCACAGGTTGGTCGCCCGTTGTCGCGCGGGTCGCCGCGATCCGGTGGCCGGACCTCGGGAGCCCGTCCGAGATCGTGCCGTCGTACGATCAACTACTCGATCCGTACGGCATGCTCGGGATGTCGTCAGCGGTCGAGCGCCTGCGCCGCGCCGTCCGCGACCGGCAGCACGTGCGCATCATCACCGACTACGACGTCGACGGGACCACGTCGTCGCTCATCCTGCAGGCGGCGATCAAGCTGCTCGATCCTTCGGCGACGGTGAGCTGGCACATCCCGAGCCGGTTCTCGGAAGGCTACGGCTTCTCGGTGCCGGCCGCCGACCGCGCCGCCGAGCTCGGCGCCGACCTGCTGGTCACCGCCGACATCGGGGTGCGCGATCATGCGGCGATCCATCGCGCACGTGAGCGTGGCCTCGACGTGCTGGTGTGCGACCACCACCTTCCGGCCGGCGAGTCGGTGCCGACCGAGGCGACGGTGCTGTGCCCGCCCCAAGCGGCGTGCAGCTACGGCAACCCGTACCTCGCCGCGTGCGGCATCAGCCTGAAGGTCGCGCAGGCGTTGTTGGCGGCCCACCCGAAGCGGGACGTGGTGGTGCGCTCGTTGATCAAGCTTGCTGCGATCGGCACGGTTGCCGACCTCGTGCCGCTCACCACGCCGGAGAACCGGGCGATCGTGGCGCTCGGGCTCGCCGAGCTCAACCGTGGCCCGCACGCGCCCGGGCTGACGGCGCTCCTCAAGGTGAGCGGCCTCGAGCCGGGGCAGGTGCGGGAGCGGGAGCTGGGCTTTCGGATCGGTCCGCGCATCAACGCCGCCGGGCGGGTGGCCGAGGCCAACCTGGTGGTGCGGTTGTTGTCGTCGCGCGACCCGGTCGAAGCCGAGCGGCTCGCGGCGGAGCTCGACGGCCAGAACACCGCGCGGCGCGACATTCAGGAGAAGCTCGTCGAGCGTGTGCTGGCCTCGTTGCCGGACCAGTCGGCGTCGTTCGTCGTGTGCGCGGGCCCGGAGGCGGAGGGCTGGCACCGGGGCGTCGTCGGGATCGTCGCGTCGCGGGTCAAGGACCAGGTGCACCGCCCGGTCGCCATCGTGTCGATCCAGGACGAGCTCGCGGTGGGCAGCGTGCGCTCGATCCCCGGCGTGCACGCGGTGCGTGCGCTCGACGCGTGCGCCGACCTGCTGGTCAAGTACGGCGGGCACCCGATGGCGGCCGGGTTCACGGTGCCGACCGAGCGCATCCCGGAGCTGCGGGCGCGGCTCGGGGCGTTCGTCGACGCAGGTGGGGCGGACCTCGTCCAGGTGCACGACGTCGACGCGATCGTCGCCGTCGACGACGTCGGGGAGCCGCTCCACGACGCGCTCTCCGCGCTGGGCCCGTTCGGGCAGGGCAACCCGGTGCCCCTGCTGATGCTGCGCGGGGTGCGCACGATGGGCGCCGAGGTGAAGGCGAACGGTCGTTTGTTGAAGTTTCGGGTGCCGCGGGCCGGCGGGCGCGCGCTCGACGTGGCGTGGTGGGGCGGCGCGGACCACCTGACGGCGGTGCGTGACCGTGAGCTCGACCTGCTCGGGCGGCTCGCGGTGTCGTCGTACACGCGGCGGGTCGAGCTCGAGGTGGTCGACGCGCGGCTCAGCGAAGACGTCGGGTTTTGACGCGACGGTCCCGTCGCCGTTAGGGGCGTTGTATGTGGTCCTTCTTGCTCTCCTTGGCGCACGCGTCGACGGCCGACCAGCAGTGGGAGGCCGACGCGCAGCGTAAGATCTACAAAGCGTGGGGCAGCTGCGCCGATGGGTTGGTGGGGGTGCCGCTGCCGGCCCCGGTCTACACGACCGTCGCGGAGGCGGAGGTGAACGCCGACGGGAGCCCAGCTTCGGTGCGCATCCTGACGCCCAGCGGGTCACCCGAGCTCGACGCGTGCACGCTCCGCGCGGTCCAGGGCTCGGGCAGCTTCAACCCCCCGCCCACCGTGTCGGCCGCGGGCACCGCCCGCATCCCCGAGATCGTGTTGACGCTGCAGAACGCGATCGCGCCGCCGCCGGTGCCGGTCGACGGGCCTCTCGTCGACGCGGTTCGTGATCCCGCGGCCACCGCCGCGGCGGTCGCCAAGGCGCCCGTTCGTATCGGTTCGTTGGCGGACGGTCGGGCGTTGTGGTGTGGCGGCACCGGGGCCGCCCCGATGTGCAGCGTTCGCGACGCACGCGGTTACATGCTGGCGCCTTCCGTGTTGGTATGCAACAGCGGCGGCGACTTGTCGTTTGGCACCTCACTCGGGCCGATGCGGGTCCGGGCGTCGGTCGACTTGCTGCCGGGGCTGCCGGTGTGCCCCTGAAGGCACCCCGACCGGTCGTCGAGAGCGTCGACCCTTCCGAGCAAGGTTGGCTCGCGCGGAGAGGGCGTCTGACAGGCGCAGGTAGGTGAGGACCACCTTCTTGTGTACCGGCGCCACGCGCTCCAGCGACTTCAGCTCGACCAGGACAAGGTCCTCCACGATCAGGTCCGCCCGGAAACCCTCGTCGAACGCGATGCCCTCGTACGTGATGGAGATCGGTACCTGGCGGGCGACGGTGAGGCCGCGTTGGCGGAGGACATGGGCGAGAGCGACCTCGTTACACAGACTCCAGAAGCCCAGGACCGAGGGTGCGGTGCACGGCGATAGCCGCGTCCAACACCCTGGCGGAGATGTCGTTCTCGTGCATGCGTCCCTCGGCGCGGCTCACTCGACCTCGATCTCCGAGTTGAGCTCGAACCCGGTCAGCGTGCTGATCACGCCGCTGTCCGGGTCGTAGAAGCTCATCCGGCCGAGCTCGTGCTCCTGGCTGACCCACGCCGGCGGCTCGTCGTCGTCCGACGGATCGAGGTCCGGCATCGCGCCGATGAACACCGGGTCCGACGACAACGTGACCTCGTCGACCATCAGCCGACCCCAGTCGAGCACCCCCAGCACCGGCTCACCCTCGAGCACGAAGTACCCGAACGCGCCGTTGTCGGACAACGCGTAGCCCTTGAGCGTCGACGGCAACCAGATGTCCGTCTTGCCGAAGTCGGCGAGGTCCACCATGGTCATCGCCGACGCGTCGTAGAACAGGTCGTCGGGGTCGAGCTCGGGCTGGTTGTCCTGGGTGTGGAACACCAACAAGCCCGTGCCTGTCGCGCTGATCGACACCGACTGCACCGGCTTGACCAACGAGCGGGGGGTCACCTCCCCGGTCTCGACGTCCC
Organism: uncultured Pseudomonadota bacterium; assembly: GCA_903897935.1. Classification (GTDB taxonomy): domain Bacteria; phylum Myxococcota_A; class UBA796; order UBA796; genus CAIUDO01. Next base: position 13,721 of record CAIUDO010000342.1, on the reverse strand, counting down.
AGACCGCGTAGACCGCCTGCATGACGGCGTTCGAGTAGAGGATCCCGTAGCGGCCCGACGGATCGAGCGTGACCGACCCGGAGACCATCGTGTCGGGCAGGTCCAGCACGTCCGCGGGCGCGTACGGGTCGGCGACGTCGTAGGTCCAAAGCTGGTTCGCGTCGCGGGCGACGAGCACCGCCCGGGTGCCGTCGGCGGTCAGGTCGAGGTCGGTCGGGTTGTCGCCCGCCGCGACCCGCTCGACGGAGCGCGCGGCGAGGTCGACGACGGCGAGGTCCTGGGCCCCGAACTGCCGCACGAACGCGTAGCTGCCGTCCGGGGCGAGCACGACCTCCTCGGCGGCGGGCGGATCCACGAGGTCGTCGCTGAGCGCGATCAGCTCACGCGAGAGCTGCTCGACGGTCAAGTCGACGAGGGCGAGCTGCTCGTCCGAGACGACCAGGGCAAGGCTGCCATCTGGGGTCCACTCGATGCCGTGTGGGTAGTTGCCGACCGCCAGCGGCTCGTGCCGGCCCGTGCGCACCTCGACGAACGACACCTCGTTGAACGCGACGAGGCCGTCGAGCGGATCGTCGGGGTCTTGCAGGGTGACGTCGTGCCACAAAGCGACCCAGCTCCCGTCCGGGCTCATCACCATGCGGTTGAGGTCCGGGCGCACCGACACCGTCAGCACGTCGAGCGTGTCGGCGTCGATCAGGCTGACGGTGTCGTCACCTTCATTGAACACCGCCGCGGTGCGGTAGTCGGGGGTGGTGAGCACCGAGCTCGGGTTCGACCCGACGGGCACCGTGATCACCTCGAGCGACGCGGCGTTGACCCGCGTGACGGTGCCGCGGCCGGGGTTGGCGACGAACACGTAGACGTCGGTCTGGGCGGGGGCCAGGGCGTAGAAGTCGACCTCGATCTCGGGCGGCGGCTCGGTCTCGCTGCCGCCGTCTTGTGGGGCGGGCGCCCCGGTCGACGTCCCGCTCACGTCTGCGGCCGCCGTGAACCCGGAGTCCGCGCTGCACCCGAGCGAGAGGGCCAGCGCCGCTGGCAACGTGAGCAGACGCATCACTGCACCTCGATTTCGGAGTTGAGCTCGAAGCCGGTGATGGTGGTCAGCGCGGCGCTGTCGGCGTCGTAGAACGAGATGCGGCCCAGCTCGTGCTCCTGGCTGACCCAGGCGGGCGGGTCGTCGCCATCGGTCTCGTCGAGGTCCGGCAGCGCGCCCACGAACACCGGCGTCGACGACAACGACACCTCCTCGACCATCAGCCGACCCCAATCGAGCACGCCGAGCATCGGCTGGCCCTCCATGATGAAGTAGCTGTACTCGCCGTTGCTGGCGGTGGTCCAACCCTTCAGCGTGGACGGCATGTAGACGTCGGTCTTGCCGAAGTCGGACAGGTCGATCATCGTGAGCGCGGACGCGTCGTAGAACGTGTCGGACGTCGGCAGCTCGGGCTGGTTGTCGACCGTGTGGAATACGAGCAGGCTGTCGCCGGTGGGGCCCACCGACAGCGACTGGACCGGCTTGACCAACGAGCGCGGGGTGATCGTGTCCGTCTCGAGGTCCCACACCGCGTAGACGGCCTGCAGCACGGCGGTCGAGTACAGGATGCCGGTCTTACCGGTGGGATCGAGCACGACCGAGCCCGTGACCAGGTCGTCCGAGAGCGGGACCGTGCGTGCGTCCGCGAACGGATCCGCGACATCGTACAGCCACAGCTCGTTCGCGTCGCGCGCGACGAGCACGGCGGTGCGACCGTCCACGGTGAGGTCGAGGTCGGTCGGGTTGGCCCCGGCGGGCACGCGCGACACCACCCGTGACTCGAGGTCGACGATCGTGAGGTCCTCCGCGCCGAACTGGCGCACGAACGCGTAGCTGGCGTCCGGGGCGAGCACGACCTCCTCGGCCGCTGGGGGGTCGACGAAGTCGTCGCTGATCGGCACCAGCTCACGATCCAGCGGCTCGGCGTCGAGGTCGACCAGGGCGAGGCTCTCGTCGCTGACCACGACCGCGAGGCCCTCGGTCCACTCGATGCCGTGTGGGTAGTTGCCGACCGCGAGCGGCTCGTGCCGCCCGGTGCGCACCTCGACGAACGACACCTCGTTGAAGGCGATGACGCCGTCGGGCTCCTCGCCGTCGTCGACCGCGGAGAGGTCGTGCCACAGCGCGACCCAGGTGCCGTCTGGGCTCATCACCATCCGTTTGAGATCCGGACGCACCGCCACCGTCAGGGTCTGGAGGGTGTCGGCGTCGATCAACGACACGGTGTCGTCGTCTTCGTTGAACACCGCCGCCGTCGCGAAGTCCGGCGTAGTCAGAACGATCTGCGGGTTGTTGCCGACCGGGGTGGTGTCGACGGCGAGGGTCTCGACGTTCACTCGAGTGACGGTGCCGCGGCCGGGGTTCGCGATGAAGACGAACTTGTCGGTCTGGGCGGGCGCGAGCGCGTAGAAGTCCTTCTCGGTCTCGGGGGGAGGAGGGGTCTCGTCGTCGTCACCCGTGCTGGCCGACGGCTCGTAGTCCGACGCGGCGCCTTGGGAGCCCGAGTCGTACGCCTCCGTAAAGGCGGCGTCGCTGCTGCAGCCCACCGCGAGCGCGACCAGGGTCAAGGTCAGGGATTGGCGCATGGGAGCTCCATCGGTCAGAAGATGAGGGAGAGGCCGGCGCGGCTCGCGAAGCCGCCTCCCGGCTTGATCGTGCCGAGGTCGCCGAGGTCCACACGCCCGACGTAGCCATACCCGAGGCCGGCGTGGACCGAGAACCCGAGCGGAAGGTTGATGCGGTCCCCGCTGATGCGTAACGTCAGCCCGGCGAGGCCGAGGGCCCCGCCGGTCAGGCCGGCCTCCTTGATCTGGCCGACGCTGACCGGATCGGAGGGGTCATCGTCGACGCGGCTGACCCCCCGCACGAGCAACCCGGACGCCTGGACGTACGGCCGGAGCATGTCGCCCAGGGCGACGTCCGCCTTCACGCCGAGGTCGAAGGTGTCGGTGTAGAACGCCGCGACCACGGCTGGCGAGTCGTCACCGAAGTACAGCTCGCTGCCACGGCTGCTCCGGTGCCACCCCCCCGTGACGCCGACCCGCTCGTGCAGCGCGAGGGTGCCCCCGAGCCCACGGGACGGCATCGCGTTGAGCGAGGTGTAGACGTCGTACGCGCGGTCGGTGTTGCGCAGGGTGCCGAGCTCACCGGAGACCTCGTGGTCCACGGCCCAGGCGCTGACGGTGGTGAGCAACAAGGTGGTGAGCATCAGTCCTCCTCGACCAGGAGCAGGTCCTGGCCCAGTAGATCGTAGGTGGCGAACCCAGCGGCCTCGACGACGGCGTCGCTGGAGGGGTCGAGGAAGGCCATGAGGCCGGTGTTGACGTCTTCGGTGACGAAGAACCCGCCGTCGGGCATCGCGCCGATCGCGCGCGGGGGGGCGGACAAGCCGAGCTCGGTCGCCGCCGCCGACATCAGGTCGAACTGGTAGACGTAGTCCTGGTCCTGCTGGAGCACGAGGGCCTGTGGGGCGTCGCCTTCGAGCGCGAACGCCACCCCAAGGCCGCGGCCTTCGAGCGCGTACGGCCACACATCGTCGCGCCAGCCGCCCTCACCGTCCGACCGAAGATCGAGGATCTCCATGCCGTAGCGGCCGCCGATCGCGCCAGGGGCGGTGAGCGCCACCGCGAACTGCTCGTCGGGGGAGACGTACACCGAGAGGGGGGTGGACTGGAGGCGGTACTCGGTAGTGCTGTACGCGATGGCGCCTTCGTCGCCTTCGGTGACCTGGAACCGGTACACGTCGCGGCTGTCGGGGGACCACAGCACGCTGAAGTCGCTCGCGTCGAGGATGTGGGACATCGGCTCGTCGAGGCCGACGCTGTCGACGTCGAAGCCGTCGTGGTCGACGATGTCCACGCGCGCGTCGGCCCCGTAGACGAGGATGGTGCGGTCCTCGCCCAGGTTGACGGCCATCGCGGAGGGGGCGCCGGAGAGCGCCTTGATGTTGACCGACGGGTTGACGAGGTCGAGGATGTACAACGAGTCGTCGCCTTCGACCGAGATCAGGGCGTGGTCGCCGTCGGGAGTGAGCTCGATGCCGACCGGGACCACCACGTCGTCGGCGTCGAGGGTGAGGCCGTAGGTGATCGCGACGCTCGGCGACCCGCCGGTCAGGTCGACCACCGCGACCTCGCTCTGCGACAGCACGACGGCGCGCGAGGCGTCGGCGTCGAACAGCACGTCGGTGGCGGCGAAGCCGACCGGCACCGAGGTCGCGCTGCCGGACGCCACGTCGACGAACAGGATGGTGGTCAAGCTGACGACGCCGCCGGCGTTGTTGAGGCGGGAGCCCGCTTCGATGAGGGCGACGGCCCAGGTGCCATCTGCGGACCAGCGCAGGCCGTTGTACGGGTTGTCGAGCGCGATGGTGGCGCCCACGGCGCCGTCGCGGATCAGCAGCAGGTCGTGGTCCTGCTCCAGCTCGTCTTCCGGGCACGCCTCGACGTAGACGTGGTCGACCTCACCGTCGGCGCACCAGATCCGCGTGATGAACGACCCGATCGTGGCGCCGTCGGGCGACGGAGACGGCGCGCGGTCCAGCGTGCCGACGCCGACGTCGACCGGGGACCACGTGCCGTCGGCCCGCACGAGCACGAGCGCGTCGGCGGCGGGCAGCTCCACGTAAACGCCGTCCGACGTCGCGATCGGGCCGGTGCTGTTCCAAAGGGGCTCGTCGACGTAGTAGTTCTCCTGCGCGGGCAGGTTGTTCCATCCGCAGCCCGCGAGCAGCGCGAGCAGGGGGACCGTTCGGGGCATCTGGCCTCCATCGTTGCCGGGTGCTGCTTGTGCACGAGCTGTGCCAGCCTGCTTCGCGCGGCGTTGTCACTGGTTGCAGCTTACCTCTCGCGCGCGCCGTCCGGGTACCTGATCGATGATCGAGCGTGCGGTCGGGACATTCGGGTCGCGGTCGGGGTACGGGCGCGTATGCCGGACGCCTCTGCTTCGATCGAGCTGCGGGTCGCGCTCGTCCCCACCGTCAAGAGCAGCCGCGACGGGGCGGACGTTCGTGTGGACGGTCCTTGGTTGTGGCGCGCGAGCCGCACGCCGGACGGGCCGGCCACGGCGCGCTTCTCGTCGGACGGCGGCGTGGTGACGGTCGACGCGTGGGGGCCGGGGGCGAAGGCCGCGGTAGCGGCGGCGCCCGACCTGCTCGGCGCGAGCGACGTTCCGGAGTCGTTTCGCCCGGAGCACCCGAGGCTCCGCGCGGTCGTCGCCGAGCATCGGTGGGTGCGGATGGCGCGCGCCGGCGACTTCGTGTCGTGCTTGTTGCGCGCGGTGTGTGGGCAACGGGTCACGTGGCGGGACGCCGAGATCGCGTGGCGCGGCTTGCTACGGCGCTGGGGGACCGAGGCGCCGGGGCCGGCGCCGGAGGGGCTGCGGGTGCCGCCCGACCCGGAGGTGTTGCGGCGCGTGCCCCTGCACGAGCTGCACACCGTCGAGATGGAGGCGCAGCGGGGCCGGGCGTTGTTGGCGGTGTGCGCCGTCTCTGGACGGATCAACTCCTGGACGGACCCGGCGGACGCGCTGTTGCGGGTGCAGCACCTGCCCGGGATCGGGCCGTGGACGGCGACCGGGGCGGCGCGGCGGGCGTTCGGCGACCCGGACCTGGTGCTGCTCGGTGACCTGCACGCGCCGCGGGTGGTGCAGTACACGCTGACCGGTGACGAGGGGCCGTGCGACGACGCGCGTATGGTGGAGCTGCTGGCGCCGTACGCCGGTCACCGCGGGCGGGTGCAGATGCTGCTCGACCTCGCGGGGCTGGCGCCGCCGCGGCACGCGCCGCTGCCGGGCAACGCGCACCGACGACGGGGAGGGTGAGTGTCGCGTAGAGACAACGCCGAGAAGCGCTGCCCGGAGTGTCGGATGCACCAGAGCGTGTGCATCTGCGCCCTGATGCCATGCGTCGAGGTGCGCAGCAAGCTCGTGGTGCTGATGCACTTCCGCGAGGAGCGTAAGACGACGAACAGCGGGCGGGTCGCGGCCCGTTGCCTCGTGGGGTCGCGGGTGCTGGTGCGGGGTCGGCCCGACGAGCCGCAGCCGAGCGTGGTCGGGATGGAGCGGCCGCTGTTGTTGTTCCCCCACGAGGGGGCTGAGGTGCTGGGCCCGCAGCACGTGGCGGGCGGTCCGGTGACGCTGATCGTGCCGGACGGGAACTGGCGGCAAGCGAGCCGGATGCGGCAGCGGGTGGAGGGGTTGGCGGACGCGGTGTGTGTGACGTTGCCGCGCGGGGCGCCGTCGCGGTACCGGCTACGGGCGGAGGCCCACGAGGAGGGGTTGGCGACGGCGGAGGCGATCGCGCGGGCCTATGGGATCCTGGAGGGGCCCGACGTGCAGCGAGCGATCGAGGCGGCCTTCTCGGCGATGGTGGAGCGCACGCTGTGGGTGCGGGGGCGGGTGTTGACCGAAGAGGTGACGGGGGGGATCCCGGAGGGGGTGGTGCGGCACGATCCGGGGTCGGGCCGGCCGGCCCCCCTCGGATGACCGCACCACGGGGTCAGGGCGCCGTGCGCGCGAGGCGGAACCCGATGTTGCGCCAGGACTTCCCAGGCGAGCCCGCGCCGCGATCCGTCACGCGCACGAGGCCAGCGGCGTCCCAGTAGCACCCCCCGCGCTGAACGCGCATGTCCCCGGAGCCTGGCCCGACCGGATCCTTCGACCCGGCTGTGTGGTAGCTGCTGGTGTACCAGTCGAACGTCCACTCCGTCACGTTGCCGGACATGTCGTACAAACCCCAAGCGTTGGCGGCCTTGCCCCCCACCGCGTGGCTGGCAGATGACGACCCGACCTCGCTGTTCTCCACGTACCAAGCGACCGCGCCCGCGTCGGAGCTCCCGCTGTACCGAAGGTCGGTCCCCGCCCGCGCCGCGTACTCCCACTCGGCCTCGGTCGGCAGCCGATAGCCGTCTGCAGAGCGATCCCACACGATCTTCGGCGACGCGGCGTTGCACGCGTCTTCCGACATGCCGACGACGAACCCGCTCGGCACCGTGTACGCCGGGCGCAGCCCCTCGGCGGCGGAGAGCGCATTGGCGAACGCGATCGTGTCGCACCAGGTGACCGTCTCGACGGGGCAGTCATCGCCGCAGCTCTCGGAGCCGGAGGGGTTGCTCCCCGTCACCGACCGGTACAGCCCTCGGGTCACCTCGGTCCGGCCCATCCAGAACGACGCGGTGAGGGTGACGGTGCGGACGACCTGCTCGTCGTATTGGCACGCGTCCCCTTGGCCCGGCGTGCAGCCCATGGCGAAGCTGCCCGGGGTGATCGACACCATCGTGTAGCCGCGCACGTCGTAGCGCGGACCGGTCGGCGTAGGGGCGGGCGCGGCGACGCTCGGCACAGGCGCCGCGCTCGGCTGCTGGAGGCGACCCAGGACGGCGCGCGCGGCCGCGATCTCGGGCACCGACACCGCTTGCCGCGCCGCCGGCAACGGGACCTGCCGGGTGCCGCACGCCGTCGACACCGCCTCGACGCCCGCCGACACGTCGACGGCCAGCGCCTCGGCCTGCGCGACGAACGCCGCCACCTTGTCCGCGCAGCCCTTGCGCGTCGCCGGGTCGACCACGGCGGTGCAGGCTTCGGCCGCGGGCCCGAGCGTGGCCCACGCGGTGCGCGCGGTGGCCTGCTCGGCCGCGACCGCGGCGGCCACCTTGGTCGCGCGCGCGGTGGACGCCGCGGAAGACGCCTCGGTGGCACACTGCTGCTCCAGCGCCGCGGCCACCGACAACGAGGTGTCGAACGACGCTCCGGCGCTCACCGCGGACGACGGGCCGGTGGGCGCGGGCGGTTGGGCGGGCAGGGGGCCGAGCAGCGCGGTGACGGGCACCGTCTTGAACGCGACCGCGACCTGCCCGACCGATGACGTGGCGCACTGCTCGGTGACCTCGACGCCCGCGCCCCCGACGACGCTCTTGACGCCCGCGCCGATCTCCGTGCACTCCTGCTCGTTCACGATCGCGAGCAGGACGGCCTGGACGACGTACCACGACGAGATGTCTTCCTTCTTCGCGGCCTTCTCGAGGTCGGCCCGACACTGGTCGTCCAGCTCCAGGTACCGGCCCTGGATCTCCGAGACGCGCGGATCGGCGTAGGTGAGCTTCTTGTACCGCACGCCTGCGGCCTCTGCGGTCACTACCCCGAGCGGGACCTTGGCGCCTGCTTGGAGCGCCTGCGCGACCTCCAGCTCGTTGTAGATCGACTCGGTAGGGACGGCTTTGAAGCAGCCTTCCCGCTCGGACCACAGGCCGTTGCGCGCGTCGTATACGAAGCCCGCCTGGTACCGGTCCGAGCCCTCGGGCGTGGCGACCCAGCCGGCCTTCTTGAGCGCCGCCGCGACGTCGCGCCCGCCGTCGAGCTGCGCGCCGACGTTGTCGGCCGCCTTCTTTGGACCCGCCAGCGCCGCGCTCGCGAGCAAGGTGACCGCGCCGACCCACCACCGCATGAGGCCTCCGACTGCCCCTCGGACCGGTCCGAGGTCATGGTCTGAGTCTATCCGCTGGCGCTCGGGCACGCCGGGTGCCGGCTGTCGACGCGAACAACCGGGAGCGCTTCGCGGTAGGCTTCGGTCGTCGCACAGGAGCGAGCGTGGCGTGGTCCCGGTCCGCGAAGGTGTCCATCGTGTCGAACGTGGTGCTGCTCGTCGGCCTCGTGGCCGCCTGGTACGGCTTGCCGGCGGCGGCGCCGCTGCCGTACACGGTCCACAAGCTGCTCCACATCGTCGGCGTCGTGATCTTCATGGGCAACCTGGTCGCGGGGCCGCTCTGGTTGTGGCTCGCGTACCTTCAGGGGGACGCTGCGTTGCTGAAGTGGGCGGCGGTCACCCTGTCCGAGGCCGACATCTGGCTCACCACCCCCGGTGTGCAGCTCACGATGTGGAACGGACTGTGGCTCGCCGCCGCGATGGGGGGCGTGGCCGGGCAGCCGTGGCTGCGCGAGGCCGTGGTGCTCGTCGTGATCGCCGCTGCGCTGTCCCTCGGCCTCGTGTTGCCGCTCCAGGAGCGCATGGTCGCCCGTGCGGCCGCGGGTGATCGGGACGGGACGAGGCGCGCGATGATCGGGTGGTCGGTGTGGGGCTCGGTCGTGATGGTGCCGTTCTCGCTCGTCGGCTGGCTCATGGTCAGCAAGGCGCCGCTGTTCTCCTGACTCGCGCCACGCCGTCGAGGCGGGCGCGGAAGCGCGATCCCGGTCGGTCCTGGCACGCCGCGCGCCCGATTGCCCTGACGGCGTCGAAGCGGTAGCGTCTGGCGCAGGGAGCACGAATGCGACCGTTGCCCTTGCTGCTCATCGCGGCGATCGCTTGCAAAGGTAAGGAAGACGCCGAGCCTCCGGTGCCACCCGGTGAGACGGGCGCCGAGGCCACGGGCGACTCGATGGCCGCCTCGCCGCGAATCTACCGGCTCACCCACGACCAATGGGACCGGATGACCGCCGATCTGTTGAGGTTGGACGCGCCTTCCGGCCTGTCGGCGTCGTTCATCGGCGACACCCTGCACGACGGCTTCGCCAACAACGGCGACGCCATGCTCGTCAGCCCCGAGCTGTTCCGCGACTACCAGCGCGCCGCCGAGACCCTCGGCGCCCAGGTGGTCGCCGACCCGGACCTGTACGCCCGCGTGGTCCCGCAGGACCCCCGCGAAGGGGGCGTCGCGTTCGACACCACGGTCGAGGTCGAGTCCGATCCCTCCGTCACCCACGAGGTCGGCGACGTGTCGGGGCCCGGCTGGATGTTGTGGTCGGACGGCTCGTTGTACGTGCCGGTCACCCTCCCGACACGAACCTCGTATCGGATCACCGCCCGCATGTCGTCGTCGGACTGCGCGGATGGGGTGTTCGGCGACGCCGAGCTGTCCGTCGACGGGATCTCGCTCGGCACGTTCACCACCACGGCCACGTACGCCGACTACTCCGGGGAGATCGAGCTCGGGTCCGGGCCCCACACCGTCGCGGTCACCTTCCTCAACGACTGCTGGATCGAAGGCGTCGCCGACCGCAACCTGATCGTCGACTGGGTACGGATCGAAGGCGCGGAGGGCGCGCTCGGCGCCAGCACGTCGGGAGAGCCGCAAGCGCGGGCGTGGATCCAAGACTTTGGCGGGCGCGCGTACCGTCGTCCGCTCACCTCCGCCGAGGTCGACGGGTGGTACACCCTGTTCGCGGCGGCGCCCGCCCTGACCGGCTCCGGCGACGACTTCGCGGACGGCGTGCGCTTCGTCGTCACCGGGATGCTGCAGTCCCCGCACACGCTGTACCGCATCGAAGCGAGCGAGACGCCCGACGCCACGGGCCGGATCCCCCTCGACGACTACGAGGTGGCGTCGAAGCTCAGCTTCGCGCTGTGGGGCACGATGCCGGACGACGCGCTGTTCGCCGTCGCCGCAGCGGGCGGCCTGTCGACTGCCGAAGACGTCGGGCGGGTCGCGCGGGAGATGCTCGAGGATCCGCGCGCCGACGTCGCCATCGACGACTTCCACGCCCAGCTCCTCCAGCTCGACCTCACCGCCAACATCTTCAAGGACGAAGACGACTTCCCGCAGTTCACCAGCGAGTACCCCGGCTTCATGCGTCAGGAGGCCGAGCGGTTCGTCGACGCGGTGGTGTGGGAGGATCGCGGCGGGCTTTCCGAGCTGCTCGGCGCCGAGTTCACCGTCGTCAACCGGTCGCTCGCCGCGGTGTACGGGGTGCCCGGCCCCGCCACCGACGACGCCTGGGCCAGGGCCACCCTCCCCAGCGGCGAGCGTTCGGGCATCCTGACCCAGTCGTGGTTCTTGGCGACACACGCCGACAGCACGACGCCGTCGATCATCCATCGCGGCGTGTTCATCAACGAGAACGTGCTGTGTGTCGGCATCCCGGCCCCCCCTCCCGACGTCACGCCGCTGCCGGCGCCGTCGACCGGGGAGACGAACCGCGAGCGGGTCGAGGCGCACACGGGGGAGGGCACCTGCGGGGAGGTGTGCCACGCCACCATCATCAACCCCCCGGGGTACGCCCTCGAGCACTACGACGCGCTCGGCCAGTGGCGCGCGACGGACAACGGCCAGCCGGTCGACGCTGCGTCGAGCTACGCGCTGTCGGACGGGGAGCGCTCCTGGGTCGACGGCGTCGCGTTCGCCAAGCTGATCGCGGGCCACGCCGACGCGCACGCGTGCTACTCCACGAAGTGGCTGTCGTATCTGCTCGGGCGAACCTCGGCGGAGGAGGACGACGCGCTGCTGGCGCCCGTCGCGGCGGCCTCGCTGGGCGGGTCGTCTGTGTTGGATGTAGTCACGTCGGTCGTGCAGAGCGACGCGTTTCGGTACCGGGTCGACGAGGTGGCGCCATGAGCGGGTTGTGGAAGCCGGGCCGGCGGGTCGTGCCGGTCGCGCCGAGCCGCCGCGCGGTCCTGCGGGGCCTGGGTGGGGTCGCGCTCGCGTTGCCGTTCATGGAGAGCCTCGCGCCGCGCGCCGGGGCGGCGGCGGGGCCGCGCTACGCGGTGTTCGTGCGGCAAGCGAACGGCTGCTCGCAAGAGGATTATGGGGAGCCCGAGGGGTTCTGGCCGTCGGGGGGGCCGGGCGCGCTCACCACGGCGGGCCTCGCCGCCGACACCGGCCGGGTGCTGTCGGACCTGGCGCCGTGGGCGTCGCGCTTGTTGGCGTTGCGCGGGATCAACTTCGCGTTCGCCGGCAACGGCTGCGGCCACAGCGGGGGCGGCAACCAGGTGCTGACGGCGGCGGCGGTAAGCGCGGACCCGGCGGGCGCCGACTCGCTCGCGTTGGGGGAGTCGATCGACAACTTCATCGCCCGTCAGTACCCCGACAAGAACGGCGGCGAGCCGCTCACCCTCTACACGGGTCCCCGCGGGGGGTACCTGGAGGAGGTCTTGTCGTACCGGGGGTCCATGCAGCTTCGGGCCGCCGAAGACGACCCGTGGAACGCGTACCAGCGTATGGTCGGCCTGCCCGACGGGGGTTTCGACGCCAACCTCGACGACCGCCGCACCGCCCTCAACGGGGTGATCCTCGAGCAGCTCGACGGCCTGCTGCGCAGCCCGAAGCTGTCGGGCAGCGATCGGCTCCGGTTGGAGGCCCACGTCGACGCGGTGCGCGACTTCGAGACGTTGTCGTGCTTGCTCAGCGACGAAGAAGAGCAGGCGATGATGCTGGCTTCCGGTCAAGGCACGCTCAACGACAACCGCGTCACGTTCGCGAAGTGGCACATGGACCTGATCGCGCTCGCGTTCGCGTGCGACTACGCCCGGGCGGCTACGCTGCAGATCGGCGATGGCAACGACAGCACCGAGTACACCGTCGAGGGGCAGCGCTTGCCGAGCTACCACTTCGTCAGCCACCGCATCTACGCCGACGGCGACGAGGGGGATCCGATCAAGGGGGCGTGGGAGATGCATCAGGGCATCGACCGCCTGTTCGCGTCGATGTTCGACCACCTGCTCACGCGGTTGGAGGAGCACGGGGTGCTCGAGCGGTCGGTGGCGGTGTGGTGCAACGACCTCGCGAACGGGCCGTCGCACAGCTACACGAACGTGCCGTACATCCTCGCGGGGGAAGCCGGCGGGGCGTTGGCGGCCGGGCGGTTCCACGACTTCGGGGGGGTCACCAACAACAAGCTGTTCAACACGATCGCCACCGCGGTCGGGGTGACCGGCGCGGACGGCGGCCCGGTAGAAGACTTCGGAGATCCGAGCCTCGAGGGTGGGTTGCTGGACGCGCTCCTGGTGTGATCAGCCGGGCGCGCACGACCAGCGCCGGAGCGACCCGTCGGGGTGGGCGGTCAGCAGCCACCGGCCCTCGGGATCGAGGGCGATCCCCGTCATGTCGGCCGTGCGGTCGCTGTACATGGCGTTGCTGAGCGGGTCCTCGCCGAAGGTGACCATGCCCAGGCCGGCGAACGCCGTCCACGCGTACGCCGAGGCCGGGCTCGCGGCGGCCTGCGAGATGCCCACGAAGGTCTGGCTGTAGCCGTCCAGCGCGCCGTCCGGAGCGAACCACGCCATCCACGCGTAGCTGTCGGGCCCGCCGAGCACCCACGCTCCGCCGCCGGGCCGCGGGAGCACCTCGGTGGCGTCGCCGAAGGTGGGCACGCGGGTGTCCGTGGTGGTGGCGCCGTCCGACCACCCGACCCGCGGCGCGTCGGCGTCGGCGGCGGTCCAGAACGCGCCGTCCAACCGCCCGACCGCGCGCGCGTCCGACAGGCCCAACGCCGCGTCGTGCGTGAGGGCGGCGCCGTCCCACCGGAACGGCGTGGTGGTGGTGCCGCCGAACACCCCGGCGCCGTCCGCGGACAACGCCGTGATCGGGCTGCTCGCTTCTGCGGTCGCCACCGCGGCGCCCGTCACGCGGTCGTACACGCGGAGCGTGGCCCCATCGCCGGTCGCGACCGCGCCCGCGGGCAGGGCGAGGCCGACGAACCGACCCGCTGCCGACCACCGGGCGACGACGTCGCTCCCGAGCGCGGCCGGGGCCGGCAGGTCGAACGCCCACAGCCCGTCATCGGCGAGGACCACGAGCGCGTCGGCCTCCCAGGCGAGTCGCCGCGGGGCCGAGGTGACGCCCGGGAGGGTGATCGACCAGTCCTCGGTGAGGGCGCCGCCGGCGACGCACGCGTCGAGCAGGGCGCTCGCCGCGGAGTCGGAGTCGGAGTCGGAGTCGGTGTCGGAGTCGGTGTCGGAGTCGGAGTCGGTGTCGGCGTCGGT
>CAIUDO010000341.1 GCA_903897935.1 uncultured Pseudomonadota bacterium | reverse complement strand
GCTCGACCGGGCCGAGGCCGACCTCGCCGCGCGGTTCCCCCCGCTCAACGCCAACAGCATGGCCGGGCTGCTCGCGAACGTCATCGCCGGACGGATCGCGTCTTGGCTCGATTGGCATGGAGGGAACGCGATCGTAGACGCCGCGTGCGCGTCGACCCTGGCGGCGATCACCATGGCGATCGACCAGCTTCGCGCGCGCCGCGTCGACGTGGTGGTGACCGGCGGGGTGGACGCGGACCTGTCGCCCGAGACCCACGTGGCGTTCTCGCTCACCGGCGCGATGTCCGCGGGCGCGTCGCGGCCATTCAACGCCGACGCCGACGGCTTCGTGATGGGTGAAGGCGCCGCGATGTTCGTGCTGCGTCGCCTCGACGACGCGCTGGCCGACGGGGACCCGATCTGGGCGATCGTGCGCGGCGTCGGGCAGTCGTCGGACGGCCGGGGGCCCGGCATCACCGCCCCGTCCGAGCACGGCCAGGCGCTCGCGATCCGGCGGGCGTGGGAGGAGGCCGGCGCGCCGACCCGCCGCGCGTCGATGATCGAAGCGCACGGCACGGGTACGCAGGTCGGCGACCGCGCCGAAGGTGCCGTGTTGAACACGCTGTTCGGCGGAGGGGACCACCCGGTGTGGGTCGGCTCGATCAAGTCCAACATCGGCCACCTGAAAGGCGCCGCCGGCGCGGTCGGGTTGTTCAAGGCCGTGCTGGCGCTGGCCACGGGGGTCATCCCGCCGACGCTGCACGCCGGGCCAATCCGCGCCGACGTGCCCGCGGGCGCGCTCCGGTTCCCGCGGCGGCCTACCGCGCTCGCCGGCAGCCCACGGGTCGCTGGCGTGAGCGCGTTCGGGTTCGGAGGGACGAATTACCACCTCGTGGTGGAGCAGGCCCCGCCGGACGCCCAGCGGCCTGGTTGGCTGGACGAGGCCACCCGGCTCGCCGAGGCCGCCGCCGCGCCCGCAGACGACGCCGCGTGGCGCCACGACGCAGGCGAGGACCCGCCCGCCGACACAAAGGACGCCGCCCCGCGCGTCACCGCGTGGTCGTCGACCACCGCCGACGACGACGCGCGCACGCTGAGGGGCCCGAGCGCGTCGATCGGGAGCGCCGCAGCGGCCCCGCGACGGCTCGTGTTGTGTGCTTGGCCGAGCGTCTTCGCGCAGCGGCGGGACGCCTGGGTGGAGGCGGCGTCGACCGGGGCGCCGCTGCCCCCAGGCGCGATCGTGGGCGTCGGATCACCTGCCCGCCTCGTGTGGGCGTTCCCGGGGCAAGGTAGCGTACGCCCCGGCGCCGTTCGTGTCGCTCGTGGATACGAGGCCGCCGCGCGCGTGCTCGAGGCGATCGAGCAGCACCTCCCGGACGCGTTCGCCGCGGCCGACGTCACCGGGTTGGCGCCGCGTCTGGGCGCGCTGGAGGGGCGTGACCCCGCGAGCCCGCCCGGCCCGCTCCGCCAGCACGTCGTGTTGTACGCCCTTGGCGCGGCGTGGGCGCGCCAGCTCAGCGAAGACGGCGTGCCGATGGCCGCGGCGGTCGGGCACTCAGTGGGTGAGATCGCGGCCCTCCACGCGGCCGGCGCCCTCGATCTCATCGATGGCTTGCGGCTCGTCGTCGCGCGCGGCGCGGCGCTCGAGGCGTGCCCGGAGGGCGCGATGCTGGCGGTGTCGGGCCCGCCGGAGGCCGTCGCGGCGGTGCTGCCGCTGGGTGTGTCGCTCGCTGCGGTCAACGGCCCGCGCGCGGTCGTGCTCAGCGGGCCACCTGAGGCGATCGAGGCCGCGCAGCAGGCGCTGACGGCAGCCGGGTCCCGGTGTGTCCCGCTCGCGGTCACCCGCGCGTACCACGGGCCGTTGGTCGACGCGGCGAAGCGGCGGCTGATCGATGCTCTGGATTCATGTTCGTTCCATGCACCTGGCGTACCGGTGCTGAGCGGCTACCACGCGGCTCCGTTCTCTGCCGACCCGCGCGCGCCGCTCGCGGACGGCTTGGTGTCGACGGTACGGTTTCACGACGCGCTCACCGCCGCGCTCGCGACGGCGTCTCCGACCGGCGCCGCTGAGGTGCTCGAGGTCGGGCCCGGACGCGCGCTGAGCCACCACGCCAGCGCCGCGCTCGCGGCGATCCCGCTCGATCCCGAAGGCACGGTCGAGGGCCCCGCGCGGGCGGCGGCGACGTTGCTGGCGCACGGCCACCCCGGCCTGGCGCTGCGCTGCGCTGCGACGCTGGCGCCGCCGTTGGCCGATCGAGCGGCCCCGATACCGGCCGCCGCAGTCGCCGAGCGGGCAGACACCAGCGTGCCCAACGATCCACTACGTTCCACGATCATCGCAGTAATCACCGAGGTGACCGGCTACGAGGCGCACCACCTCACCCCAGGCGTGTCGCTCGACGCCGACCTGGGCGTCGACTCCGTGCGCAAGATGGAGATCCTTGGCGCCCTGCAAGATCGCCTCGGCTTGGTCGTGCCCGAGCGTGCGCTCGCGAGCGCGACGAGCGGCGACCTCGACGCGCTGGTGGCGTTCGTGCGGGCTCACCTGCCGGCCGCCGGCGCAGCCACGCCCGTGGCAGACGCGGCCATCGTACCGACGGACGCGCCGGCGTTGTTCGCGTGGTCGTTCATGGTCGCGCCGCAGGTGGGCGCGACGCGGGTGTCGGCGGTGCCGCTGCCGCGCCGTTCGGGCCCGACCGAGGCCGCGGTCGCCGACGCGTTGGCCGCGTGGTTCGCTTCACCTCCGCCGTCCGACACCCCGCTCGTGCTGGTCGCGCCCGCGCCGGGCGGCCAACTGAGTCCGGATCAAGCAGCGGTGTGCGCGGCCGCGCGCTGCTGGGGGCGTGAGCGCGACCAATCGGTGCGGGTCATCACCTACGATCTCGACGCGCCGCACGACGTGGTGGCTGCCGAGCGCGTCGCCGCTCGAACGGGAGACAGCCACGTATTCGGCGACGGCGCCGTAGTGGTTCGGGCGCGCGCACCGTTGATCCCGCTGCCGCCGCCGCGGCTCCGGCGCGTGCTAGCGACCGGGGGGCCCGGGGGCGTGGTCGGCGCGTGCTTGGCGGCGCTCGCCCCCTGCGACGTCGTCGTGCTCGCGCGCACCGACCCGTCCTCCGACAGCCCGGCCGCGGCGAGGGCACGGGAGGCGCTCGAGGCCCTCCGCGGCGTCGGAGCGGCGTGTACCGTCATCCCCACGGACGTGGGGGACTACGCGGCGGTCCACGCGGGGGTCGCCGTCGCGCGCACGCTGCTCGGCGGGTTCGACCTCGTGCTGCACGGCGCGGGCGTGCTCGACGACCGCCGCTCGGAGCACGTGGACGCACCGAGCACGACACGGGTGCTGGCCCCAAAAGTGCGCGGGGCCACGCACCTGATCGAGGCCACCCGCGACGACGCCCCGGCGCTCTGGATGACCCTCTCGAGCCTCGCCGCCGAGACCGGCAACGTCGGGCAATCGGTGTACGCGGCGGCGAACGCCGCGATGGAGGCCCTCGCGCACCCGTCGGCCACCCGCTCGTGCGCGCTCCGAACGACCGTCTGGGAGGGCGTCGGCATGGGAGACCCCGCGGTCGCGCGTGCGCTGCGGCTCGTCGGCCGCGCTCCCCTCACCCGCGCCCAGGGGCAAGCGGCGTTCCTACAAGCGTGTGCGCGGGAGGGGGTCGTCACCTGCGACGGGACGGCCGCGGTCGGCGCGAGCGCGCTGCGGTGGTCGACGCCAGGCGTCGCCCGGTCGGTCTCGCTGACGCTGCAGCCCAGCGCCGACGCGCTGCGGGACCATCGGGTCGGATCCAACACAGTGGTGCCCGCGGCGCTGTGGTACGAACTGCTCGTGGAGCTCGTGGCCGCGACGCGCGCCGCGCCGGGGCCCTGGCTGACGCCTCCGCCGCGAGGTGCGGAACCGAACGCGCACGTGCGCGGATTCGCGGCGGACCGGGCCCCTCTTCCGTCATCCGCCCTCCCGGCGGTCGCTTCGGATCTTCCGACTTCGTCGGAAG
>CAIUDO010000340.1 GCA_903897935.1 uncultured Pseudomonadota bacterium | reverse complement strand
GTTCGTTCGCGTGGTGCAGCAGGCGTTCGATGCGGTGAGTGATGGAAGGAAGTCGGGCTAGCAAGTGTTATGAAGCCGCGGCGTGAGATGGCTGTTCCCCCCCGGACGTGCTGGAGAGCACCTTCCAGCAGTCACCCCGTTGCGGAACGCCCCCCCCGCCTCGCCGTCGCACCCATCGGCGTCCAGCCCGTCAATGTCGACAGCGGCGAAGACTGCGCTCTGCTGCGGCTGACCGGGACGCACCTCCTTGGGGCAGCGTCGACGATCAGCGCGTGACGCCCACCGCCACCACCGCGCCCCCGTCGACCGGGATGAGCGACAACGCCCGCCCACGCGACGCCGCGCCCATCGCCTGGCTCACCGCGACGCTCACCGCGTAGAACCCACCGACCGACAGCGCCACGTGCTCGGGCGCCGACTGCGCCACCGAGCCCGTCGCGCCGATCCACAGCGCAGTCACCGGCAGCGTCACCGCGAGCGCCGCGCCGAACCGCGCCGAGTCGCGTTGCTGCAACGACGCGAGCCCAGGGACCGGGATCAACGACGCCCGAGCGACCCGCTCCGGCGACCACACGTCGTCGACGGACGGCGACGGCGACGGCGACGGCGGGGCAGGGGGCGCGACCGCTACAGCGGGCGGCGGCGCGACCGGCGGGCGCACGACCGGCGGCGGCGTGAGCTCGAGCAACGTGTACAGCACCGCCGGGAGATCACCGTCGGTGGGCGCGCGCGCGACGTGCTGCGTCTCGCCCGTCGACACCGCGCTCGTGAGCGTAAGTGTGCTCGGGTCGTGCACGACCACCCAGGCCCACCCGCCCGAGATCGTGCCGGACAAGCACACGACGTCCGTGGGCAAGCAGTCGCCGATCTGGCTCGGCGGCGGCGCGATCACCGCGACCCCGGACATCTGCCCGGCCGCGGCGACCAACAAGGCCTGACGCGGGCCCGGCGCCACGACCACCCGCCACGCCGGCTGAAGGTCGTACGCCGCCGCGTCGCTCGCGCTCATGTCGTCGAGCAACGAGAACGGGACGGTGAGCTGCCCCTGCGGCGTGCGCACCCGGATGCCGTCGGACTGCGTCTCGAGCACCTCGGCCACGAACGTGCGCCCGTCCGACATCGAGAAGCTACGGAACTCACCCGCGTCCGCGCGATCCGCGAGCAGCACGAGCACCGCGAGCGCGACGGTTCGGAAGCTCATGTGCCCTCCGGGAGCGCCGGGCACGCCGAGCCCGCGGCGGGGGCCGACACGCCGATCGCCCAGTCGATCACCACCGACGGGTCATCAGGGGCGTACGCCGCGAGCAGCACCGCGTACCGACCCGGCGCGACGTCGACCTGCCAACCGCCCGCTTCGCCCCCGAGATCCGCGCCGATGACGGCGCCGTCGACCACGAGGGCGTCCTCCGGCGCGTCGCAGTCGTCGACCGGAAACACGAGGAGATCCCAACCATACGCGCTGCCACCGACCGAGACAGCCGCGCACAGCGGACCCGCCGCGGCCACGTCGACGACGATCATGTCGGTGTCGGCCGTGTAGTCACCCGACGCCGCGGCGTTGCGGCGGCGGTCGCCCTCACACCCGGCGACGGTGGCCGGGGCGGCCGCCGGATCCCAGCCGGCGCCCTCCAGCGCGCCGCGGAACAACAACCCGGTGCCTTCGGGAAGCTGGTGCGTCGCGACCTCGGACGGCCAGCCGTCCGGCTCCGACGACGCCTGCTCGACCCAGTCCACGGCGCCGCCCGGCGGCGGCTCGCCCACCGGCACCAACGCCGAGTCTTCGGGCATCGCGGACCACAACGGCCAACCCGCGCACCCCACCACGGCCCAGAACATCAGCTCGCCCCCCGCCGCACTCTAGCGCCCGCCCGGGCCGATGTCGTCATCGGTCCCGCACCTTCGCCTTTTGCCCCCGCCCGGTTAGGCGGCTCGGTCTGTAGGCCCAGCGGGTCGAGCGCGGAGGTCGCGGTGGCGACGGGAACGGAACAGGGCGAAGTCGACATCCCCAAGCCGGACGCAGGGTTCGCGTTCAAGGCCGAGATGTTCGTGATGAACATCCTGCTTGGGTACGCCAAGGTGTTCATCGGCATCGGCGTCCTCATCCTGTTGGGCGCGCTGGTGGTCGGCCAATACCAGAACTGGTACCGGCAAAACCAGCGGAACACCTCCGCGGTTGCCGCCGGCGTCGAGCGCGACGTCAAGGCCGCGTTGCTCGCCGCGCTCCCGGAGGGCGACCGCGCGCAGGCGCAGCGCTACGGGCTCGGCGTGATCGACCTCATGCGCGTGGTGCCCGAGGTCGACGACGGCGTACGCGCCGAGCTCGTCAAGGGCGCCGAGGGCTGGATGGCGGCCGCGCGCGACGGGCAGGGCACCGCGGCGTCCGAGGCCGCCGCCCGCGCCGCCGAGATCTACCGTCGCCTCGGCATGGCCGCCGAGCAACGCGCCGCGCTCGAGCTGGCGTCCGACACCGGCGGCGCCGCCGCGAAGCTCGGCGCCGAGCTCAACCTCGCGGCGCTCGACCTCGACGAGGGCAGCGTCGAGTCCGCCGCGAGCCGGCTGCGCGCCGTCATGGACGCGAAGGCCGGCTACCTGTCCGAGCGCGCCGCGCTCGACCTCGGCGCCGCCTACGAGCACGCCGACCGCAACGGCGACGCCATCGCGGTCTACCAGCAGTTCGCCACCTTGTTCCCCGGCTCGGCCCGCGCCGAAGAAGCGCAGGCGCGCCTCACCAAGCTGCTCGGAAGTGGCGGTTGAGCGTGCTTTGGTCGTTGGCCGCCGTCGCGGTGGCGGCCGATCCGATCTGGCCCGAGCTCGCGGCCCCGGCGCCCCCGCCCGTCCGGTACGACGACAGCGCGTTCACCTCGCCGCCTGTCCCGCACTGGGACATCGCGCTGCCGGGCGGTCGGTTGAACGTGTTCACCCACACCGAGCACACGCGCCCGGCGGTGTGGGGCGAGAACCTGTACGTCGGCAGC
>CAIUDO010000339.1 GCA_903897935.1 uncultured Pseudomonadota bacterium | reverse complement strand
CCGACGAACGCGAACAAGCCCTACGACATCAAAGAGGTGGTGCGCGCGGTCGCCGACGAGGGGCGGTTCCTCGAGGTGCAAGGCCAGTACGCGCCGAACATCGTCGTCGGCTTCTGCCGGCTCGGCGGTCGGTCGGTCGGCGTGGTCGCCAACCAGCCCGCGGTGCTCGCCGGCTGCCTCGACGTGTCGTCGTCAATCAAGGCGGCCCGGTTCGTACGCTTCTGCGACGCGTTCAACATTTCGCTGCTCACGCTCGTCGACGTCCCCGGGTTCTTGCCCGGCACCACCCAGGAGTACGGCGGCATCATCAAGCACGGCGCGAAGCTGCTGTACGCGTTCGCCGAGGCCACCGTGCCGAAGGTGACCGTGATCACGCGTAAGGCCTACGGCGGCGCCTACGACGTCATGGCGTCGAAGCACATCCGGGCCGACCTCAACTTCGCTTGGCCCACCGCCGAGATCGCCGTGATGGGCCCCGAGGGCGCGGTCAACATCATCTACCGCCGCGAGCTGCAGCAGGCGGACGACCCGGTCGCCGAGCGGGCGCGGCTCGTCGGCGCGTACCGCGACACGTTCGCCAACCCGTACAAGGCGGCGAGCTACGGCTACATCGACGAGGTGCTCCGGCCCGAGCTGACGCGGATCCGCTTGATCCAGGCGTTCGACGCCCTGTCGAACAAGCGGCCGGACGTGCCGTCCCGAAAGCACGGGAACATCCCACTTTGAGCGGTCGCTTCGGGCCCTGGCTGGCGCCTCCGCCGCGCGTGGCGCGGAACCGAGCGCAGCCGCTAGCCCTTGAACAAGCGGTCAGCAGTCAGCGGTCAGCGGTCAGCCCGGTCAAAGCGATGCATCGCTCAGCGGCAGTCGACCGGGTTGTTCGCGTTCAGGTGAAGGTCGGTTGAGTGACCATCGCGCCATTGTCAAGCTGAAACCTGATGGCTGACGGCTCGGCCCTGCGCTTGTTTTGGGGCTAGCGGAATCGCGGCGGACCGGGCCCTACTTCCGTCATCCGCCCTCCCGGCGGTCGCTTAGGTTCGTCCGACTTCGTCGGACGAACCTACGTCTCCCTTGGTCGCTGCGAGCCTTCGGTCACGCGCCGGTGGGTCGCGCGCTTGACGCGAGGGCGCCCGGCCGCTAATCGGCGCCGTCCTTGGCGTTCGTGTCGTGTTTCGGTCGCCGTGATCCGGCGCGACAGACCTCAAGAGCTATCAGACCGCAGGAAAGAAGCATGGTTCGCATCCGCCTCACTCGTCTCGGCGCCAAGAAGCGTCCCTTCTACCGGGTGATCGCCGCCGACGTCCGGTCCCCCCGCGACGGCCGCTTCATCGAGCTGCTCGGCACGTACGACCCGATGAAGGAGCCCGCCGAGGTCCGCCTCGACCTGGGCCGCATCGACCACTGGTTGTCCGTCGGCGCCCAGCCGTCCGACACCGCGGCGCAGCTCATCGGGCGCGCCCGTAAGGCCGCCGAAGCGAGCGCCTGATGACCGACCTCGTCCGGCACCTCCTGGATCCCGTCATCCACCATCCGGACAGCGTCCGCGTGCAGCTCGTCGAGGGTGAGGCCGCGGTCGTGGTCGAGGTGCTGGTGCACCCGTCGGATCGTGAGCGGCTCGAGGCTGACGGCGCGCGGCTGCTGCGCGCGATCCGCAACGTCCTCAGCGCCGCAGCGGGCCGCCGCAAGGCCACGCTCGATCTGGTCGAAGCCGATGCGTTCGGGGCCTCCGAAGAGTAACGGCGCGCCGCCCGCCCACGAGAGCGTGCCTTGGCTCGAGCTGGGCACGGTGGTCGGGGTGTTCGGCGTCCGTGGTGAGCTGCGGCTCAACCTGCACCATCGCGAATCCACGTGGCTCGACAAGCCGCGCCGGGTGCGCTTGGTCACGGCCAGCGGGGCGCGTGAGGTCACCCTCCACGCGCGGTCGGGCTCGGGGCGCCGCGTGATCGGCACCGTCGAGGGGCTCGAGGATCGCGACGCCGCCGAGGCGCTCAACGGCGCGCGCATCGAGGTGGACCCTGCCACCCTGCCGAAGCCGGCGAAGGGTGAGTACTACGTGTGGCAGGTCGTTGGCCTGCCCGTGGTGTGCGACGGCGCCGTGGTCGGCTCGGTGCACGAGGTGCACGGCACCGCGGGCGGCGACGTGTTCGAGGTCACCACCGCCACCGGGAGCGTGTTCGTGCCGTCGATTCGTCAGTACGTCGTGCGCGTGGACGTAGCCGAGGGCGTCGTTGAGCTGGTGACCGGCGCGCTCGACGCGTGTGAGGCGTGACCGCGCCGGCGTGCCGGTTCGACCTGCTCACGCTCCACCCGGAGCTCGTCCGCGGCTTCTTCGCGGCGTCGATCCTCGCGCGCGCGATCGCCGCCGGGCGCATCGCGGTGGGCGTACACGACCTGCGCACTTGGGCGATCGGGCGCCACAAGACGGCTGACGACGCGCCGTATGGCGGCGGCCCCGGCATGGT
>CAIUDO010000338.1 GCA_903897935.1 uncultured Pseudomonadota bacterium | reverse complement strand
CGGCGAACGCGGCGAGCCCGCCCGCCCACGTCGCGGCGCTGGGCGGCGGGTCGGTCGCGCGACGCGCCCACGCCGTCGCGACCCAGGCGATCAAGGCGAGGGCGCCCGCGAGCGGACCGGCCGCGGCGGGGAGCTCCGCGGTGAGCACCGGGTTCCCGGCGGCCGCCCACAGCAGCGGGCCGAGCACCGGCGCGTTCCACGCGAACGCACCGAACAACGAGCCTTGTACGAACGCCCACACGCCGAACCGCTCGCGCGGGGCGCCCTCTTGCTCGAGGTCGCGCGCGGTGCGG
This sequence comes from uncultured Pseudomonadota bacterium, assembly GCA_903897935.1. Lineage (GTDB taxonomy): Bacteria > Myxococcota_A > UBA796 > UBA796 > CAIUDO01. The sequence goes on along the minus strand of CAIUDO010000338.1, from coordinate 3,753 downwards.
TCGAGCAGCCACGCGGTGGTGAGCCCAGTGGTGGCGGCCGCGATCAAGGCCGGGGCCGGTCCGGCCCACGTGCCCCCCGCGGCGACCAGCGCCCCCCCGAGCGGGAGCGCGGCGCCGAGCAGCGGGTCCGTTCGGCCGAGGATCCACGCCGCGATCCCGCTGATGCCGAGCGCCGCTGGCAACACCCGCATCGACACCGTCGCGCCCCCGACGAGGTCGGCGGCGCGCCGCACCAGGTACAAGCCGAGCGCGACCGTGCACGCGGGCACCAGCGGGAGCGGCAGCATCCACCAGCCCGGGTCGACGCGGCCCGCCGCGATCGCGCCCGCAGACGCCAACGACGCCGCGAGCACGCCGTAGCCCGTCCACGCGGCCCACTTACCGATCACGATCTCGTGGCGCGTCGCTGACGACGCGAGCAGGGTCTCGAGGGTCTTGCGGCCGCGCTCCCCCGCGATCGACGCCGACACCGCGCTGGTGAGGATCGACGACGCCACGAGGGCGAGGGTGAGCGTCCGACCGGGCAAGACGAGCGGCGTGCTGCGCACGGTCACCGTGACGGCGGGCGACGGCCCGTCGAGCGCGCGCCGCAGCGCCGGGGGAACGTCGGACCCGCGCACCCGAAGCGCGTCACCGTCGTCGATGAGCTCGACCCCGCCGGCGGGCACGACCGTGACGCCGGGGGCGTCGGCGAGCGAGGCGGGCACGTCGCCGGACACCCGGACGGCGGGGGGCGGTGCTTGAGCATCGCCGGGGTCGCGACCCAGTCGCAGCCCGGCGAGCGGGCCGAGCAGCAGGGTGGTCACGATCGGCAGCGCGAGGCCGCGACGCCCGGACAGCTCGAGCACGAGGTCGCGGCGGGCGATGGCGATGACACGGCGGGGGCGCAGCACGGGACGGCGACGCTACACGGCGGGATGCGTCCGGCGCAAGCGGGGCCGCGACGCGTCGACGGCTCGTCGCGTGATCCCGAGCCTGCTTCCGTCACGACGACTGACGCTGATTGTTTTGTGGCGGGTCGTGTTCTGCGGCGGCATCATCCAAGCGTCGGTCGCTCCTGGGGGGAGCGGGCGGCACGGGAAGGCTCATGTCGGTTCGATCACGGGTCGCGCACGCGATCGCGTCGATGGTCACGTGCGTCTCGGTGGGGTGCGTGGAGATGGAGTCGGCGCCGGTGGGGTCGACGGACCTCGGCGCTACGACGCCTTCGGCGGCGGGGACCCCGCCGACCGTGTCGAATCCGGACCCCGAGGGGCCGAAGCAGGGCTTCTTGTCGTTCGCGGGCAGCGTCGGCGCGGAGGGGGACTCGGTCGTCGATGGGGTCGCCGTGCGCGATCTCCGCGGCGGCAGCGTGGTAGGCGCCTCGGGCGCGGCGTGGTTGGCGAACCCGACCGGGTGGGGCGAAGGCGTGGACGTGTTGCCGGGCGACGAGCACGTCGTCGGCGGAGGGGTGATCGCGGGCGCGTGGTGGGCGGTCGTCGTCGCTGATGGGCAAGCGGCGCTTGCCGACGACGCCGGCGTTTCCGTAGGCCCGCTCGCCGCGGACGTCGTCACCGCCGCGATCGGCGACGATCAGCTCGTCGCGGTGCGCGCTCCGGCCGGCGGAGCGTGTGTGGTGTCGTGGATCACCCTCGGCGGTCCGACGAGCGACGTCGCGGTGCCCGAGCAGGTGTGCGGCGCGCTCGGGGTCGCGGTGGGCGGCGGGGCAACGTGGGTCGCGACGGGCGACGGGCTGTGGCGGGTCGACGCGTACGGCGCGGTCGAGGTCGGCGTGCCGGCGACCGCGGTGGCGTTCGATCCGACCTGCGGCTGGGCCTACGCCGGTGACGACCAGGGCTTCGTGACGCGCGTCGAGCCGGAGGGCGGGGTCGCGTGGCGGGTCGACGTCGGCGCGCCGGTGCGTGGGCTCGCGAACCTGGGCGGGCAGCGGGCGGCGATCGTCGTCACGGCGTCCGACGACGGGGACGCCGCGCTCTTGGCGGTAGACGGCGAAGACGGGGCGTTGTTGGCCGAGGACGGGCTGGTCGGCCTCGGGGACGGCGTCGTGGTGAGCTTCGACGGGACGATGCTGGCCCACGTGTGGTCCCCCTTCGTGACCTGGTACGCGGTCGGCGCGGTCCGCTAGACCAGCCATCAGCCATCAGCCATCAGCCATCAGCTCGAGAATGGTGCGATGGTGCATGGCTTTGAACGGGCTAGCAGCTGACCGTTGCTGACCGCTTGTTCAAGTCTAGGCGGCGTCGGCGCGGGCCAACGAGGCGCCGGCGGCGGCGCCGAACAACACGCCGATGACGAGCGGCGCGACCCCGCTGCCGCCCGCGGCGAGCGACGCCATCGGCAGCCACTGGCCGAAGCTGGGCAGCGCGTAGCCCAGGCCGAACAGCGCGGTCGCGGCGATGAGGGCGGCCGACAGCGGCCCCGAGAAGCGCGAGCGGGGCCCCGCGGCGCCCATGGCGGCGGTGCCGAGGGCGGTGGCGCCGAGGATCGCGGCGGCGCCGTTCGTGATCGCCGCCGCGAGCCCGCCCGTGCCGAGCAGCGCGTCGACGCTGGTGAGCCCGATCGCGACGAACCCGACCAGGACCACGCTCGCCGCGATCCACCGCGACGTGCCGTGCACCCACCGCCGCACGCCGAGCGTCGCTTCGACCTCGAGCGTGCCCCCTTCGCGGTCGCGGGCGACGATCCCGGCCCCGAACACGACGCCGTAGAGCGCGTACACCCCTGAGATCAGCGCGGCGACGCGCTTGCCGAACTCCGCCGCCGCGGGCGCGGCCGGCAACGGCACCTCTGGGTCGGGCCGCCACGCGGCGCCGCGGGCGTCGCGCACGATCCCCTCGACGGCGAGCGCCTTGCGGCCCGTCGCCGACAAGTACAGGTGGTCGCCGGAGATCGCCGCCCACGCGTCTCCGTCGTCGAACGCCGCGACCGCGTCGTCGACCACGACGGGCCGGGTGGCGATCGCCTCCAGCGCGGGCACGAGCGCGCGATCCTGCTCTTGGATCGCCACGACCGGCGACGCGCGGTCCCACGCGACGACCGCCAGGGTGAGCATCAGGGTGCCGCCGGTGAGCACGACCGGGAACGCGAGCGAGCGCACGACGATGCCCTCGCGCATCAGCCGCTGGAGGTGGCTGCGGGTGAGGCGCCCCAGCGCGTGCAGGTCGCGCTTCATCAGCCGGGTGACCCGGTCAACGCCAAGAACGCGTCGTCGAGGTTCGTCGTCTCGGACCGCCGCAGGACCTCGGCGACGGTGCCTTCGGCTACGAGGCGGCCGCGCGCCATCACGCCGACCCGGTCGACGACCCGCTCGACCTCACCCATGATATGCGACGACAAGATGATGGCGCGGCCGGCCTTCGCTTGGGCGCGGATCAGGGTGAGCACCTCCCGCCGGCCCGGGACATCGAGCCCGTCGGTGGGCTCGTCGAGCAGCAGCACGGCAGGCGCGTGCACGAGGGCGCGCGCGAGCACCACGCGGCGCTTCATGCCGGTAGAGAGGTCGCCGCACGGCGTGTTCGCGAACGCCGACGCGCCCAGGCTCGCGAGCGCGGCGTCGGCGGCGGCGCGGGGGTCCGCCACCCCCTGGATGTCGGCGAACAATCTCACGACCTCGCGGGGTACCAGGCGCTCGGGCAGCCCCGCTTCGGCGGGAACGTACGCGAGCCGCTGGCGGGCCGCGAGCGGGTCGACCGCGCGATCCACCCCGTCGACCCGGGCACCGCGACAAGAATCCCGGCGACGCCCGCCGCGGCG
>CAIUDO010000337.1 GCA_903897935.1 uncultured Pseudomonadota bacterium | reverse complement strand
GCCCTCATCGTCGACGTCGGGTACGACGCCGACGGTGTGCTCGACGTGATGCGGGCGTTCGGGCAGACGGCGCCGTCCGAGCCGTCGACCGAGCCGTGGGCGGGCTTGCCGATCGACCTCGAGCTCGACCTCGTCGTGCTCCGCGCGGCGCGGGTCCGCTACCGTGACTCGGGCGCGGTCGTCGCCGATGTCGTCGTCGACGGGACGGCGGCGGTGTCGGGCTCGGGGCGCCTCGTGCGGGTGTCGGAGGTGTCGTTGTTGGCGCACGCCGACGCGCCCGTCGGGGTCTCGGCGCGGGTGGCCGGAGCGGTCGACTACACCGGCGATCAGGTGGTCTTGGACGGGCTCTCGCTCGCGCTGCCCGGCTCGCGGGTCACCCTCGGCGGGGCGGTCACCGGGCTCGAGTCCGCGCTCCGCGTCGACGTCGACGCCGAGGTGCAGCAGCTCGACCTGCGCTCGATCGACCCGATCGCGGGGCGGCCTGGGCTTCGGGGGCGGTACGCGGGCCGGGTCGGGGTGCACGGTCCGCTCGACGCGCTCGTCATCACCGGCTCGCTCGACGGGCAGGGGGCGACGCGGGGCGCCCTGACCGTCGACGCGTCGCTCGACCTGCTCGCCGACGCGCTCGCGTGGCGCGCGGAGCTCGGCCTCACGCAGGTCCGCGTCGACGACGCCTACGCGGGCCTCGGCGGCGACGTGCTGCTCGACGGGGCGCTGTCGCTCTCGGGCGTCGGAACCTCGTATCCGGACGACATGGTCGTGACGGGCGGGTTCGTCGGCAAGGCCCAGACGTTCTTCGGGATGGAGGTCGACGGGCTGGATCTGGCGGTCGAGCTGCGCGACGGCAACCTCCAGGTGGTCGACGCCGGCCTCGTCGGGCTGGTGGGTTCGGTGCGCACGAAGGGTGGGTTCAACCTTGGTACTGGCGCGCTGAGCCAGGTCGTGTCGGGCACGCTGGACTTGCGGCGGCTCGCGGGGCTCGGGGTGCCCGACCTGCGCGGCACCGGGCCGATCCGGCTCACCGTCACCGGCGACACGTTCGCGGAGGGGGCCCCGATCGAGGCCCGCGGCACGGTGGTCCTGCGCGACTTCGGCTGGACCGAGGACGTCACGTTCGAGCAGGTGGACCTGCAGCTCGTCGTGCGCGTCCGGGACGGCGTGACCGAGGTGACCGCGGATGCGCTCGGCGCCGGCGGCGTGTTGTACGGGTCGACGGTGGCGTCGCTGCACCTGCCCGACCTGGCCGTGCGCGTCGACGACGCCGCGACCACCGTCACCAGCCGCGCGGCGCGGTTCGAGGCGCTCGCGTACGACGGCGTGGTGACGATCGGGGCGGGCACGGGCGGCCTCGCGGTGCGGGTCCCCTCGGTGGGGGACACGTCGGTGACGACGGGCCTCGCGCTCGAAGCCGTGGATCTGCGCGGACACCGGTCCCCGTCCGGGACGCTCGACGTGACGGTCGCCGGGGACACGGTCGGGCTGCAGGTGGATCTGGCGGGGCCGGGGCGCGCGGGCGCGTTGCTCGCCGCTGGGCTCGTGTACAGCACGGCGACGCAGGACCTCGTCGTCGATCGGCTGTCGATGCAGCCCACCGACGGCGCGTTCGTTCGGGCAGACGCCCCGATCCGGCTGCGCCTCGTCGACGGGGGCGCCGAGCAGGTCGCCGTCGCCCTCACCACCTCGGCGGGCACGGTCCGGATCGACGCGCCGCGCATCGCGACCTCGGGCGCGCTCAGCGCGTCGTTCTCGGTGGAGCGCCTCGATCTCGCCACCCTCGGCGCGTTCGCCCCGGAGGCCGACGGTCTCGAGGGCGTCGTCACGCTCAACGGCTCGTTGGTCGGCGCCTACGACGCCCCGCTCGGTCTGGTGCAGGTCGACGGCCAGGGGCTCGCGCGCGTGACGCCGGCCGATCCTGCGGTCCCCGAGTCGGTGCCGCGCCGCGACGGGCCGCTCGACCTCAGCGGGACCGTAGGCTTCGAGCCCGGTCGGGTGCGCGTCGAAGCGAGGGTCGGGTCGGGCGGGCCGCTGGTCGACGTCGCCGGGGTCGTGCCGGTGCGGTTCGGCGCGTCGCCAGGCCTCGATCTCGACGGCGCCGCCGACCTGACCGCGGTGGTGCGCGCCGGGCCGCTCGCGCGCCTCGCTGGGTTGGCCGGGGTCGCGGCCCCGGCCGGGGAGGTGAGCGCGGTCGTGCAGGTGACGGGCCCGGTGCGCGATCCGGAGCTGACCGCGCGTGGGGTGGTGGAGGTCGACGTCCCCGGGTGGGAGGAGCGCGGCCGCGTCGAGTTCGACCTGCAGAAGCAGGGGCGGGGGTGGGCGTATTGGGCCGAGCTGCGGCAGGGCCTGATCGAGCGCGGCGCGATCGTCGGCACGGCGACGAACCGGCTCGACGAGGTCACGTCGTGGGCGTTGGGCGGGGGCGGCGTCGAGCCCGACCTCGAGGATTACGGCTTGTTCTTCGACGACATCGACCTGTCGGTGGCGGCGATCGGCGTCCCGGTCGCGAGCTTGATGGCGGCCTCGGGGTCGGCGATCCCGATGTCGGGTGAGGTCGTCGGCGGCGCGCGGGTGTCCGGGCGGTGGTTCGCGCCCGTCGTCGAGGGGTCGCTCGATTGGATCGCCGACCCGAACGCGCGCGGCCCGGCGGCGCTCGCGAGCGGCGGGTTCGTGTCCTTCGTGCCGACCGAGGGGGGCTACCGGGTCGATGGTGAGCTGATGTTCGCCGACGAAGGGTCGTTCGTGGTGGGGGGCACCGTCCCGGTCAGCCCTGATCTTCGCGACGCCGAGGAGCCGGTTCGGCTGGGGGACCTCGACTTCGTGTACACCGGCACCCAGATCCCGCTCGCGCTCGCGCAGGTGTTCGACCCCGGCATCATCGCGGCGTCCGGCGTCCTCGCGATCGAGGGCACGCTCGCGGGCCCGGCCGACAAGGCGTTTCCGGCGTTCTCGATGACCCTGGTCGACGGCTCGGTGACCTACGCGCCGACGGCGATCCGCTACGAAGACATCAACGTCTCGATGCGCGCAGACGCCGCGAGCGTCGCGTTCGAGGAGGTGTCCCTGCGCACGGTGCCGGTGTCCGACCGGCTGGACCTGCGCGCCGCGGAGGCGGTCCCGAACGTGGTGATGTTCGGCCGCATCGGCCTCGATGGCGGGGATCCGGCGTCGGTGGCCCTCAACCTGACCCTCGACGACGCGTGGCTGACCGCCAACGAGGATGAGCGCTTCCGGATGTCGGGCGAGATCGTCGCGTCGGGGCCGTGGTCGGCGCCGAAGGTGCGCACCGCCGACGGGCCGCTCACGCTGCAGTCCGGGACGCTGGTGCTGGACGCCGCCGCGTTCTTGTCGACCGGACCGCTCGAGCTGGATCCGATGGTCACGGTGCACCGGGCGTCGGCGCCGGACGCGGTGGAGGAGGAGGCGGTCGCCGAGGCCTCGATGTTCGAGGACATCGACGTCGACGTCGCGATCGACCTGATCCGCAACCTCGAGCTTCAGGTGTCGATGCCGTACATCGACGACTTGGGGGCGCTCGGCGCTGCGGTGACCCGGGCGGACATGACCGCGCGGCTCGGGGGTGAGGTCCGAGCGCGCACGATCGCGGGCAAGGGCCTCAACCTGACCGGTGAGGTCGAGGTGATCGAGGGCCTGGTGCGCGTGATGCAGAGCCAGTTCGACCTGTCCGAGGGCACGATCAGCTTCCCGAGCGGCGACTACGCGAACCCGGAGATGAACCTCGCCGGGACGATGGCGGTGACGGGGGGGGCGGTCGACCTCGCGGTCGGCGGCACCGCGAACGAGCCCGAGCTGGAGCTGTCGAGCGCCGAGTGGCCGGACCAGACCCAGATCCTGTCGATCCTCATCACGGGCCGGTCGCCCGACGATCTGTCGGACGACCAGGGCAACGCCACGGCGGGCGCGCTGGCGGGCTTGTTGTTGAACAGCGTGATGGGCGGGGCGCGCATCGGGTCGGTGTCGATCGAGCCGAACGGGTCGATCCGCGTGGTGTTGCCTCCGATCGCGCGCAACGTGTTCGCGGAGTCGGTGCTGTCGCCGACCGCGGAGATCGACGAGAACCGGTTCACGGTCGAGGTGGAGTGGGCGGCGCTGCGGCGGCTGATCGTGCAGGGGTCGTACGGCGACGTGGTCAAGACCGCGGACCTGTTCTGGGAGTTCAGGTTTTGACGCCGGTGATCTGGGCGGCGCTCGCGGGGTGCGCGCCCGGAGGCGGCGAGACGGGCGCCGCTCCGTCGTGTGGTGCTCCGCTGGCCCCCCCACTGGACCTCGACGGTCTGGTGGGGCAGCTCGCGGGGTGGGCGTCGCCGATTACGCTCCCGTGTGTGTTGTCGGCGTTGCCCCGGCCGCTCGGGCTCGAGGCGACGTCGGACGTGTTCAGCGTGCAGCCGGCAGTGGGGGGGCGTTCGCCGCGGCTGTTCGTGCAGGTGGATCAGCTCGTCATCACGGTCGTCCCGGAAGGATCCGGTGCGGACCTGATGGAGTTCGGGTCGTACGTCGACGGGGACCGCTCGTTGAAGGGGGAGCTGGCGTTCCCGATCGAGGCGCCGGTGACGGCGGAGTCGCCGTACGAGCGGCTGTTGTCGCCGTTTCACGACGGATCGTCGTGCGGGGTGTGCCACCCGAGCGAGGAGGAGGTGTCGCCCGGGCGGTTCGTATCGATCGCGCTGCGGCCGATCGAGGGGTCGTTGGTGCCGATCGAAGACGTCGCTGGCGAGGCGGCGGCGTGTGATGGGTCGGTGGAGCCCGAGCGGTGCGCGATCCTCGACGCGGTGTTCGGTCACGGGGAGGTGGTGCACCAGCCGTTGCCGGCGTCCTGGCCGACGATCTACTGACCACGTGCGCGTTGTGGCACGCGCGTGGCGAGGACCGTGGAGCCTCCCTTTTCCGTTTTCGGAACAAGGCTGCGCGGTGACCGAAGCACGGGTGCGTCGGCATGGCGTGGTCCGGGGCGGAGCGTCTGGCCTTGCGTGACGCCTGGAGTACGTATGCTTGTGGCGTCAGGAGTACGTACATGGCTACGAAGCTCACCCTGAGCGTAGATCCCCAGGTCGTGGCCGCTGCGAAGGAGTACGCCGCCATGCGCGGTCGGTCGGTGTCCGAGCTCGTGGAGGCCTACCTGGCTGCGATCACCGCGGCGGCGGCGCCAGCGGCCGCCCCACCGCAGCTAGCAGCCTGAAGGGCATTGCTCCCGTCGCCCGCTGGCGGGTCCCGCGCGAGGACGACGTCGCTCCTCGGTCACGTGCTCCAGCACGCTCCCTCCTCGCGAACGGCTCGGTCAACTGCGTTGACCGAGCCTCGCCGCCCT